>JAHRVD010000265.1 GCA_019090845.1 Marinosulfonomonas sp. | reverse complement strand
ACATGACCATCAAACTCTATTGCTTCGGCGAAAGTGGAAACGCCTACAAGGCTGCGTTGACGCTGCAACTATCGGGGTTGGAATGGGAACCCGTCTACGTCGATTTTTTTAACGGCGAGGCCCGCAGCCCGGAATTTCGTGAGTTGAATGAAATGGGCGAAATCCCGGTTATGTTCGATGGTGATATCAAGCTGACGCAATCGGGCGTCATTCAGGATTACGTTAGCTCAAAATCCGGCAAACTGGGTGGCCAAAGTGCTGCCGAGCGGCGCGAAATTCTGCGCTGGATGTTCTGGGATAATCACAAAATGTCGTCACAAGCCGGTGTGCTGCGTTTCCTGATGAACTTTGTGCCCGAAGAAAAACGCCCCGCCGAGGTCATCGCCTGGCAACAAGGTCGCCTGAAAGCCGCATTGAAAACGCTGGATAGCGCGCTTGCCGGGCGCAGCTGGCTGGTTGGTGATCGCATCACAACCGCTGATATCGCGTGCTGCGGGTATCTTTTCTACCCGGAACCTTTCAGCTTTGAACGCAAAGATTACCCCAATGTCGATGCATGGCTGGATCGCATTGCAGCCCAACCCGGCTGGAAAGCACCTTATGATCTGATGCCCGGATCACCTGCCGACCGCGCCTGAACAGGAGAGCCCCATGAGCGAGGCTTACATTTTTGATGCCGTTCGTTCGCCCCGTGGCAAGGGGCGAAAAGACGGTGCCCTGCAAGAAGTCACGTCGGTTCGCCTGTCGGCCCAGATCCTGAATGCCCTAAAAGAGCGCAACAATCTGGACGGCCACGCTGTCGAAGATGTGATCTGGGGCAATGCAACCCAAGTGGGCGAACAGGGGGGCTGTCTGGCCCGCACTGCTGTATTGGCCTCGGATCTGGACGAAAGCATTCCCGGGCTGTCGATAAACCGTTTTTGTGCGTCAGGCATGGAGGCGGTCAATCTTGCAGCCAATCAGATCAAGGGCGGCGCTGGCGAAGCTTACATCGCAGGTGGTGTCGAGATGATGGGCCGCGTGGCCATGGGCAGCGACGGTGCAGCCATCGCCGTGGACCCCAGCGTTGCACTGGCAACTTATTTTGTTCCACAAGGTATCTCGGCCGACATCATCGCCACTGAATACGGGTTTTCGCGCGATCAGGCGGACGCTCTGGCTGTGCAATCCCAAAGCCGTGCGAATGCCGCATGGAACGACAACCGGTTCGCCCGTTCAATCATTGAAATCAAAGACCAGAACGGGCTGTCGATCCTTGCGCACGACGAATACATGCGCCCGGAAACCGACATGCAGACCCTTGGCGCGTTGAAGGCCGCCTTCAAGGACATGGGCGAAGTCATGCCCGGCTTTGATAAGGTTGCATTGATGAAATACCCGCATCTGGAACGGATCAATCACATCCATCATGCGGGCAATTCGTCGGGCATTGTGGACGGGTCGGCGGCAATCCTGATCGGTAATAAGGCGTTTGGTGAAAAGCATGGATTAAAACCCCGCGCCCGCATTCGCGCCACCGCCAAGATCGGCACAGATCCCACCATCATGCTGACAGGCCCGGTCCCGGTAACACAGAAAATTCTGGCCGACAGCGGCATGGCAATCGGTGATATCGACCTGTTTGAAGTGAACGAGGCTTTTTCCGCTGTCGTATTGCGCTTTATGCAGGCATTTGATGTGGACGATGACAAAGTCAACGTGAATGGCGGTTCGATTGCTATGGGGCACCCGCTTGGCGCAACCGGCGCAATCATCATTGGTACGTTACTGGACGAATTAGAACGCTCGGGCAAAGGCGTTGGTCTGGCCACGCTTTGCGTCGCATCCGGCATGGGTGCGGCCACGATTATCGAACGCGTATGATTAAAAAAATTCTCTTGAAAAGTATCGACGAGCATTCCAGGCTTACTTTATCAGGCGATATTGAAGGGTTGCTTGGATATTACAAAACTGTATTTCCGGTTTTCGTCCGCGGAGAGGCGAAACTGATCAATAGCAGAGATGAATTGCGGGCGGCGCTAAATGCGGCCAGCGCCCGATCACGAGCCGCCGGGGTCACCCGTATAGAAGGGCGGCTGATCAAAGCACACAAAATATCGGACCGCCGTTATCGCTGTTTGGTAGAATGGGACTATCACACCCCAAAATATTCTGCTCCACAGACCACCGCCGTGATGTTTTTTTGCAGCTTTGACGGCAGCAAAATAAAAGTTGAAATGGTGGAATACAAAAAAATCGCGTTCGTTCCTTTGTCGGAATCTTCCGATCCACCCAGAAAAAAGCCCAAAAAGAACTCGACAAACCGACCCGACTATTTGCATTGACCGCCCCCCTTGGCACGCAATCAAGTGCTGGCAAACTGACCCCAATCAGGGAGACCAAGAATGACCGACTTCACTTGTGCCATCGACGTCGACGGTGTGGCCGTTATTACTTGGGACGTGCCGGGAAAATCAATGAACGTGTTGTCGCTTGAAGGCACGCAGGAATTGTCCGATCTGATCGACAAGGCGCATGCTGACGCGGACGTAAAAGGTATCGTCATAACGTCCGGCAAGCCGGATTTCGCCGGTGGCATGGACCTGAATGTGATTGCCCAGATGAAGGAAAACGCGGGCGATGATCCGGCGCGCGGTGTGTTTGACGGCATCATGCAATTGCACGCGCTTGAGCGAAAGATAGAGCTTGCGGGAATGGACCCCAAAACCAAAAAGGGCGGCAAGCCGACCGCCGCCGCCCTGCCCGGCACCAGTCTGGGAATTGGCCTTGAAATTCCTTTGTCCTGCCACCGGCGTTTTGCGGCGGACAATCCGAAGGCCAAAATCGGCTTTCCCGAAATAAAGGTCGGCATTTTCCCCGGCGCGGGCGGGACCACGCGGCTGGCCCGGATGCTGGGTGCGATGGCTGCCTCGCCGTTCCTGCTGCAGGGCAAGATGGTCAACCCGAAAGCCGCCAAGTCGGCCGGTCTGATTGATGAAGTGATTGAGCCCGGACAACTGCTTGAAAAAGCGAAAGAATGGGTGCTGAACGCAAGCGTCGCGGACATCGTCAAACCCTGGGATGCCAGGGGCTATAAAATGCCCGGCGGCGCCCCATACCACCCGGCGGGTTTCATGACTTTCGTTGGTGCAAGTGCGATGGTGAACGGCCAGACAATGGGCGTCTACCCGGCGGCCAAAGCAATGCTGTCGGCCATCTACGAAGGCGCAATGGTGCCATTTGACACCGCCCTGCAGATCGAAGCGCGCTGGTTCACCAACGTTCTGATGAACCCGTCCAGCGGGGCGATGATCCGCTCGTTGTTCCTGAACAAGGAGGCGCTTGAAAAAGGTGCTGTGCGGCCAACTGGTGTGGCCGACCAGAAAGTGCGCAAAGTCGGCGTTCTTGGCGCGGGCATGATGGGCGCGGGTATCGCCTATGTTTCGGCCAATGCAGGGATCGAGGTGGTTCTGGTCGACCAGAAACAAGCGGCCGCGGACAAGGGAAAATCCTATTCCGAAGGCATACTGGACAAGGGTATTGCGCGGAAAAAAGTAACGCCCGAGAAAAAGGCCGAAGTGTTGGATCGTATCAACGCCACGACAGATTTTGCGGCACTGAAGGGCTGCGATCTTATCATCGAGGCAGTGTTTGAGGACCCGAAAATAAAGGCCGAGGTGACCACCAAAGTCGAGGCGATCGTGGACGAAGATTGCATATTCGCAACCAACACCTCGACCTTACCGATTTCGGATCTAGCCAAGGTCAGCCAACGGCCCGAGCAATACATCGGCATCCATTTCTTTTCACCGGTAGACAAGATGCTGTTGGTGGAAATTATCAAGGGAAAACAAACAGGTGACCGTGCCGTGGCCAAAGCGCTCGACTATGTACGCCAGATCAGGAAAACGCCGATTGTCGTTAATGACGCTCGGTTTTTCTATGCCAACCGTTGTGTCATCCCCTACCTGAATGAGGGCATGCGAATGATCACCGAGGGTGTGGCACCGGCACTGATCGACAACGCCGCGAAACTGGTCGGTATGCCGGTCGGGCCACTGCAACTGGTTGATGAAACCTCGCTTGATCTGGCGGCAAAAATTGCCACCGCGACCAAGGCTGCCATGGGCAATGCCTACACCGACAGCGACGTGGATGAACTGGTGTTCTGGATGGTCGACAACGATCATCTGGGGCGCAAATCGCTGGCTGGTTTTTACGACTACGACGAAAAAGGCAAACGCGGCGGGTTTTGGCCCGCACTTGGTGACAAATACCCTAAACGCCCGGAACAACCTGATCTGAGCGACGTGCAGCATCGCCTGTTGATGGTGCAGGTCTTGGAAGCAGTGCGAGCGCTGGAGGAAGGTGTCTTGACGGACATTCGCGAAGGCGACGTGGGCGCGATCCTGGGCTGGGGATTTGCACCGTGGTCGGGTGGGCCATTCAGCTGGCTGGATATTATCGGGGCCGCGAAAGCCGTGGAAATCTGCGAAAACCTTGAAAAGTCCCACGGAGAGCGTTTTTCCGCGCCCAAGTTACTGCGCGACATTGCCAGCGCCGGGGACACATTTTACGGCCGTTTCACCGATCAGGCCGGAAAAGCTGCCTAAAACGAATACCCGAACCGTTTGATATCTGTTGCACAAAACCCGGCAACCAAAGCAGCTGTATTATCTGTGTAGTAGCTGCGATAATCAGCACGGCGCGGCGATGTATTCACTCGCTCGATTGCGTCCAGACGAAAGCCCAGATGGTCCTCAAACGGGCGGATATCCTTGGACAGGTTTTCCAGCCGCACGAACAAATCGCAATGCTCCCGACCGTTTTGATCCGTCACATAGCTGGCAAAATGCCCGCTATCGAATGATGCCTGAATTTCCGGATGGTTCAGAAAGTCATCGAATATCAGTGACTTAGCTAGGTCCACGGCGCGGTGTTCCCAGTTCTGTTCGCGCAGCCAGTGATAATAGCTGACCAGCCTGTCCCATGGGTTTCGCACCAGCGTCACCACGAAAAACCCGGACATTTCGGCGTCGCTGACCACCCCATGAATATCCGCCAGCCCCGAGTGTTTCCAGAGCTTTCCCGATCCCTGCAAGGCCTTGATGCGCCCACGCCTGCGCACCGCTTTGGGCGTGTCCCCGATCAGAATATCATCTGCCTTTGCGCGCGCCTCCAACGCCAGTGACAGGGACGTGCCGCCAGTTTTCGGGATGTGCACAAAAATATACTGCCGACCGGAAGAAATTATCATGGCACCACGCTAATTCAGTTACCCAATCTTGACCACAGTAAGGTCTTTTCAACCGGCCCGCTTGCCAGCATTATCCCCCACACACAGGCTGAAGGGAAAATCATGGGCTGGATGGCAAACGAAGAGGGGCTGGACAAACAGCGCGCAAACTATGTGCCGCTAACACCGCTGTCACATCTGAACCGTGCTTTGCATGTATATCCGGACCGCCCGGCACTGGCCTATGGCACCTATCGCGCAAATTATCGCCAGTATCATGCCCGAGTTTCACAACTGGCCTCGGCCCTTGCCAAACTGGGGGTGCAGCCGGGCGACGTTGTTGCCACCATCCTGCCAAATATCCCGGCGCAGGCCGAAGCCCATTTTGGCGTTCCCGCCATGGGTGCTGTGTTGAACACGATCAATATCCGGCTGGACCCGGCTACAATCGCCTATATTTTTGATCACGGCGAAGCCAAGGTCGTGCTGGTCGATACAGAGTTTCTTGCAACCGCCGAGGCAGCGGTAAAGCAAATGGACGGCCCTGCCCCCAAAATCATCGAAGTGCCCGACGATCAGGCCGGCTTTCCGGCCACCGGCAGGCATATGGATTATGAAACGCTGATCGGGGGCGGTGATCCGGATTTTGAATGGGTCATGCCCGTGGATGAATGGGAAAGCCTGGCGCTGAACTATACTTCTGGCACCACCGGACGGCCCAAGGGCGTCGTATACCACCATCGCGGTGCCTATCTGATGACGATGGGCACGGTCATTTCATGGCGAATGACTTTGTATCCGGTGTTCCTGACGATCGTACCATTATTCCACTGCAACGGCTGGAACCACACCTGGATGATGCCGGTTCTGGGCGGCACAGTTGTGTGCTGTCGCGATATCACGGCCGCCAACATCTATACCGCAATCGCCGATGAGGGCGTGACCCATTTCGGTGGCGCACCGATCGTTCTGAATGCAATCGTTAATGCCCCGGATACCGACCGGCGCGATTTTGACCATACGGTCGAGGTTTTTACCGCCGGTGCGCCGCCAGCCGCGGCAACTTTGGCTGCTATTGAAGATTTGGGCTTTAACGTCACCCATGTTTACGGGCTGACTGAGACTTATGGTCATATCACCGAATGCACATGGCAACCCGAATGGGATGGTCTTGGCGCCGATGAAATATCTGCCATCAAAGCACAACAAGGGGTGCCCCTGCCCTGCATGGAAGAAACCACAGTTCTGGACGAAAACATGCAGCAGGTGGTCATGGACGGAGCAACGCCGGGCGAAATCGCAATCCGCGGGAATTCGGTGATGAAGGGGTATTTCAAAAACCCGCAAGCCACGGCCGAGGCGTTCGCAGGCGGTTACTTTCATTCTGGCGATATAGCCGTGCAACATCCAAACACCTACATCCAGATCGTTGATCGCGCCAAAGACATCATCATTTCGGGCGGCGAAAACATCAGCTCGATCGAGCTGGAAGGCGCGTTGATGCATCATCCGGCGGTATCGCTCTGCGCGGTAGTGGCCAAACCGGATGAAAAATGGGGCGAGGTTCCTTGTGCATTTGTCGAACTGCTCGCAGGATCAGAAGCATCCGAAGACGAACTGATCGCGTTTGCGCGCGCGCGGCTGGCCAATTTCAAGACACCCAAAAAGATTGTCTTTCAGGAGCTTCCAAAAACCTCGACCGGCAAGATCCAGAAATTTGAGTTGCGTGAAGTTGCCAGAAAACTCTGAGATTGTCGGACCCGTCCGGCTTGGGTATTCTAATGTGTAACAAGAACAGTAATTCAGAGGCGCTTCCGGGCAGATGACCGCACTGAAAGATTTTGAGCGACTGGAAAGCACCGGCATCTGGCGCGCGTCGCCTGATGCACAGCGGCGCGATGTGATTGTAGCGGTTGGTGATGCAACCCTTACGATTTCCGATCACAACGACAGTGCGATCACCCATTGGTCGTTGCCCGCGATCCAGCGTGTTAATCCGGGTAAGCGCCCAGCGCTGTTTCACCCCGGCGAAGACGCTGCTGAAACTCTGGAAGTCGACGACGATACGCTGATCCGCGCAATGGCTCGGGTCCAGTCCGCAATTGAAAAGCGCCGCCCGCATCATGGTCGATTGCGCTTTGGCATTGTTGGTGGGCTGACATTGCTGGCGTTGCTGCTTGCGCTGTTCTGGCTGCCCGGCGCGATGATCACATATACCGCCTCGGTCGTGCCTGAAACCAAGCGCATAGCAATTGGTGAAAACCTTTTGAACCGCATTCAGCGCATTAGTGGCAGGCCGTGCAACGACCCGCTTGGCCAAACTGCGCTGAACATGTTGCATGCCCGGCTAACCAAGGATTCGCGTGGAAAAATCGTTGTCCTGTCGGGCGGCGTGCGAACGGCGGCGCATTTGCCGGGTGGAATTATCCTGTTGAACCGGGCGCTGGTAGAGGATTTCGAGGACCCCGAAGTTCCGGCAGGATTTGTTTTGGTCGAACAGCTGCGCAGCGCCAGGCAAGACCCTTTGTTGGATCTGCTCCGCTCGGCAGGCCTGAGCACGTCATTCAGATTGCTGACAACCGGCAACCTGCGACAAACCACATTAGACAACTACGCTGAAAACCTTTTGATTTCCACTGCATCGGAACTATCTAACTCTGCAATATTAGGGCGTTTTTCCGAAGCCGGGGTCAGATCGTCCCCCTACGCCTATGCAATTGATATATCCGGAGAAACAACAATCGGCCTTATCGAGGCGGACCCGGTAACACCACAATCTGCACGCCGGGTCCTAAATGACAGTTCATGGGTCAGCCTGCAGGCAATTTGTGACAGTTAACGGCCTGAAAAAACCAACGTCGCAGAATTAGCAGGCCTTCGTTACCGCGATATCAGTCGACGCGGAACGGTTTGGCTCCAAACCAAGTTCATTTTGGCCGTTCCGGTCGTTGTTTGCGGCCCGCGCGTTGAATTTAGCCGCCCGTCGGTCCAAGCAGACCGATATCCCGGTGGGGCTTTGAATGTCTCGGCAGGTAAAGCGGAACGCTGGGGTGCGGTAACCGCAGCGGTTTTTCGGTTGGATATGACGGTCGTCTTTGGGGCGGGCGCCTGTGTTACTTTGGCCGTCGTAAATGTTGGCGCCAAACCACACATTTGTTTTCGCTCACGGCTTACGCGCGGCACCCACACAACGTTGCCATCAAAACCCGCCCGCACAAAAACACAGCCAGCACTGTCAACATATTGCTTTGCGGTGAAACTGGTTGGTGGAATTTCTGCCGGCCCAGCGACAACGCGCCCACCTTGCGCAATTGCAGCGCCGGAAAAAGTGCAAACCAAGCCAATTATCATACCAATTGAGTTTAAATACCGCATATGTGCCCCCACACATTGAATAGCGTCAAGGATGACCCAGCCCACCAAATCTGTAAAGCCAAATTCAGCCTATTTGGTTCCGAACATCCGATCCCCGGCATCGCCCAGACCTGGCACTATATATCCGTTTTCGTTTAGCCGTTCATCTACAGCAGCGGTCACGATTGGCACATCCGGATGGGCCTCTTTCATCCGGGCAATGCCTTCGGGCGCGGCCAGCAGGCACATGAACCGGATATTTTTGGCGCCAGAACCCTTCAGCAAATCAATGGCTGCAACCGAACTGTTGCCGGTGGCCAGCATTGGGTCAAGCGCGATCACCAACCGGCTCGAAAGCTCGGACGGAACCTTGTAATAGTATTGCACCGGTTTCAGGGTTTCTTCATCCCGGTAAAGACCAACAAATCCGACCCGGGCCGCCGGGATCAGTTCCAGCACGCCGTCAAGCAGCCCATTTCCCGCCCGCAGGATCGAGATCAGCGCCAGCTTTTTGGTTCCGATCGTAGGCGCATCCATCGGCCCCATCGGTGTTTCGATCCGCCGGGTGGTCATCGGCAGCTCGCGGGTAATTTCATAAGCCAGCAACTGGCTGATCTCGCGTAAAAGACGGCGAAAACTGTTGGTAGAGGTGTCCTTGTCGCGCATGATGGTCAGCTTGTGCTGAACCAGCGGGTGATCGACAAGAGTCAGGTGATTTTTCATCAGGTTTGATTCCATTTGGCTGCGCTAAACTTAACCGGGTTAGCGATCAAAGGAAACTTTTGCCTTTGCCCTGCGA
Source organism: Marinosulfonomonas sp. (assembly GCA_019090845.1). Lineage (GTDB taxonomy): Bacteria > Pseudomonadota > Alphaproteobacteria > Rhodobacterales > Rhodobacteraceae > NORP110. The sequence goes on along the minus strand of JAHRVD010000265.1, from coordinate 317 downwards.
CGGCACCCCAAGGTGCGCTGCAACCGAGGCACCAACGTCGACGAAATTCACCCGCCCAATGGCCTGCACCCCGGCACCATAGCCGATAACCGGAACCCGTTCGCGGGTGTGGTCACTGCCCAGCCAAGTGGGATCATTGCCATGGTCGGCGGTGAAAATAAACAGATCGTCCGGCCTTGCCGCAGCAAACATCCGGGGCAGTTGGGCATCGAACCATTCCAGCGCGCGCGCATAACCGGACACATCACGCGGGTGGCCATACAGGCTGTCAAATTCGACAAAATTCGCAAACGTCAGGCTGCCATCTTTGGCCGTTT
>JAHRVD010000264.1 GCA_019090845.1 Marinosulfonomonas sp. | reverse complement strand
GGTACGAAAGCCATATCGGGCCAACCGGACGCCAATGTCGGCGTCTTCTGTGACGTTGTGAGCATCCCAACCACCGATCAGTTCAAGCGCTTCGCGACGAAAAAACAGTGTTGTGCCCCCAAGTGGGATCACCAGACCAAGACGTTCCAACCCCGGCAGGACGACCCGAAACCATGTCGCATACTCGATCGTAAAACAGCGCGACAACCAGTTGGTGCGGGAATTGTAGAAATCCAAAACCCCTTGTAAACAAACGACTTCCGGCCCGACTTCGTGAAAACGCCGCACGACCTTGAACAATTGATCCGGTTCGGGCGCGTCTTCGGCGTCATAAACGCCGACCACCCGACCACGACAAAAATCTAGCGCATAGTTCAGCGCGCGGGGTTTGGTTTTCAGTGTTCCGGCAGGAACGACGATCTGGCGCATCCAGTTTGGCAGGTTTGCGGTGTCCAGCGCAGTTTGCGTCAACTGGTCATCTTCCTCAACGATCAGGCAGACGTCGAGCAGTTCGCGCGGGTAGGTCAGACGGGCAAGGCGGCGCACCAGCCGGCCAGCAATTTCGCGTTCATGAAACAGCGGCACCAGCAGCGAGACGGTTGGCAACTGCATCATCTTGCGCCCATTTCGCCGACTAGAAAAATTCGCCGCTCGTCGGCTGCCCAGAACGGTGGCCATTGCTGCGGTTAGTTTAAGCGCGGTATTCAGAACCAAGGCCGTCACTGCGATTGTGCACAGCACCAAGAATGTTGTTTGCGGCGCGGCGATAAATCCCGCCGTCAGGGCGATCACCGTGGCCGCGGCTAACCGGGCGGCGATACCGGCGTTCCAGCCCCGGCAACTTTCGGTGTCATGAACCCGCGTTTCGGCCCGCTGGGTCAGGGGGCCTTGACGCGCGCGCAGCAGTGCGTTCTGGATTTCAGCTTCCGACGCAATTGCCATCAGGACCGGCCCAAAACTGTCCGGCAGGTTACCGCGAAGCTTGGCAAAACCTTCCGGGTGGCAGGTCACTATGACAGTTGCCGCGCCGACGCGTTTCCACGGGATAAACCCGTCCTGAATGCAGCGCTCGGGCGAAATCATGTCGATCAGGCGCACGTCGGGCGGTGTCGTGTTCAGGTCGGCGACAGAGCATTTGAATTGCTCGGCCAGCCCGCGAAAAAGGCCCGCTTCGCTGACCATGTTGTTGGCACGTAAAATATCGCCAAACCGAATATCCTCGCGCGCGCGCATCGCCGTTGCTTTGAGCATGTCACCGGGCGACAATTCACCCAGATCAACCAATATCTGGCCAAGTGGGCGAGGGAGGCGGGCAGAGGCGCGTGAAAGCAACAGCAGCGGTTGAGAAACCGGTGCGGGCTTCACAGTCTGGGTTAACGGCATATTCATCGGTGTTCACAGGCAATTTGGGCTGTGGTTACCATTGACCAATCAAGGTTAATGGCGTGTTAACCGAAGGAAATTTCAGGATTTATTCTCAATCGCTGCGACAAAACGCTCGAACAGATAATAGCTGTCTTGCGGGCCGGGGCTGGCTTCGGGGTGGTATTGAACCGAGAAAACCGGCCGATCAAGCATCCGGATGCCACAGTTAGAGCCGTCAAAAAGGCTGACATGGGTTTGGATGACGCCCTTGGGCAGGGTCTGGCTGTCGACGGTGAAACCGTGGTTCATCGAGGTAATTTCTACCTTGTTGGTTTCCACGTCTTTGACCGGGTGGTTGGCGCCGTGGTGGCCGTGGTTCATTTTGACGGTTTGGGCCCCAAGTGCTAGTGCCAACATCTGATGTCCCAGACATATTCCAAAAATTGGCAGGGCGGTTCGATCAAGGATATCCCGGATCGTCTGGACCGCATATTGCCCCGTTGCGGCCGGGTCACCGGGACCGTTGGACAGGAATATTCCAACCGGGTCGTGGGCCAGAACTTCGTCAGCAGTGGCGCTTGCGGGCAACACGGTGACGTCACAACCGGCCGAAGCAAGGCAGCGCAGGATGTTGCGCTTGGCACCAAAGTCAATGGCGACCACTTTGTGGCCCGCCGTATTGCGCGGCGCAAAACCATCGGGCCAAGCCCAGCGCATCTCGTTCCACTTATAAGATTGGGCGCAGGTGACGTCTTTGGCCAGATCAAGGCCTTCCAGCCCGGAAAAATCGCGCGCAGCACTCACCAATGCCTCGATATCAAAATTCCCTGCCGGATCATGGGCCAATGCCACATGGGGCGCGCCCTGGGCGCGAATGGCACGGGTCAGGCGACGGGTATCAAGCCCGCCAATGCCAATGCGGCCATTCTTTTCCAGCCAGTTGGTCAGCTCGCCGTTGGCCCGCCAGTTTGACGGCTCGGTCGGATCCCATTTGACCACCATGCCCGCGGCAACCGGTTCATTGGATTCGTCATCTTCTTGATTTACCCCAACATTTCCGATGTGGGGAAAGGTGAAGGTAACCACCTGTCCGGCATATGACGGATCGGTCATGATTTCCTGATAACCGGTTATCGAGGTGTTAAAACACAGCTCTGCTTGGGTGGTGCCAGTGGCGCCAAAGCCCTTGCCATAGAAGATTGAACCATCGGCCAGTGCCAGACAGGCAGTCGCCCTTTCTTTGGCTGAAATTGCAGGCATGGTGCGACTCCCCGGACATAAACCGTCGAGAACCTAGGGAATGGAAGCGGCAGGGTCAAGGCCATCTGTGTTTTTGGCTTATGGTGTAAAATCAGATACTTAAGTATATTTTCCGCTGTTGTCACTTTGCTTTGGGTTGTTTATGTTCGGGGTTTGGAATTTCCTTGCGGATCGGACGGACGATGGACATGCGCAGCCGAATTAGTGATGCTCTGAAAAGCGCGATGAAGTCCAAGGAAGCCGCACGGCTTTCGACCCTTCGTCTGATTAGCGCGGCGATCAAGGATCGCGACATCGCGTTGCGCGGTGAGGGCCGGGACGAGGGTGTGGGCGAGGGTGATATCCTCGCTATCCTTGGCAAGATGGTCAAGCAGCGCCAGGAAAGCGCACGTGCCTATGAAGAGGGTGGGCGCCTTGAACTGGCAGAGCGCGAGTTGTCAGAAATCACAGTGATCGGGGAATTTCTGCCCCGCCAGTTGAGTGCCGACGAAGCCGAAGCTGCGGTGGCCAGAGCGATTGCAGATGCGGGCGCAAGCTCGATCCGGGATATGGGCAAGGTGATGGGTCTTTTGAAAGGCAAATACACCGGGCAAATGGATTTCGGATCTGTCGGCCCGATGGTGAAAGACCGGCTGGGTTAGCCAACATCGCCGCGCGGCGATTTTTCGGCGAAAAATCGGTCTTCCCGTTAGCCCCGAAATCCGGAAAAAGCTTCAGTCAGGTCTTTGAAAAGCGCTTTGCGCTCGTCCGGGCTTAGAAACGCGCCGATCTCAACCGTTCGCCCATTGCCCGTCAGGGTGATATAGTTTTCCACCAGACCACCCATCGGATGGATGTCAATACGGACCCAATACGGATTGGCCCGCCAGTGTTGCGCTGATCCGTCAGGCTCTGTCCGTGTCAGTTCGACAAGCTCCGCGCCAAACGTCAGTGTTTCCGTCAGCGCGGCATCACGATAGTTGCGTTCGACAAAATACCAGAACAGTGCCACCGCGCCCACGAGGAATGGCAAAAGCCCCCAAAGTGCCAATGTGCCCAGCAGGGCGAGCAGGGGCACGGCCATCAATGAAACTGTTATCGCGATGAACCAGACAAAGCCTTTGCGCGGCAATGATCGGTATGGCCAAAGCGTAAGCTGCCTCCACCGAGGATCACCCGTCGCTCCGGAACCTGTGGCGGATTGTTCTGCCCTCAGGTTGGTTTGCTCATTCCATTCATAGGGCATGTGGCCGATCCCCGGGATTTCGCGGGTGGGCGTTCTTGCAGGGTGTGGGGTCGCTTTGTTTCGTCACCTCATAGTTCTGGCGAACGAATGGCAACCCGCGCAATGTAGCGCGGGTTGCGTTTGATGTGGTCTTAGTGGGCGTGGCCCTTGTCCCAGTCAGACTGCTTTGGCAGATGCTCGAACGTATGCTCTGGTGGTGGTGTTGGCAGTGTCCATTCCAGCGTATCGGCATATTCGTTCCAATAGTTTTTCTCGGTTACCCGTTTGCCGTGGCGCAGGGTGTAATAAACGATACCAATGAAAAACAGGAATGAGGCGAAAGACAAGAAGGCGCCAATGCTGGAAACTTGATTCCAGTAACTAAACGCTTCTGGGTAATCGATGTAACGGCGTGGCATACCCTGACGTCCCAGAAAATGCTGCGGAAAGAATGTCAGGTTTGAGCCGATGAACATCATCCAGAAATGCAGTTGGCCTGCCCATTCAGGATACTGACGGCCAGACATTTTGCCGATCCAGTAATAGATGCCCGCAAAGATGCAAAACACCGCCCCCAAGCTCATCACATAGTGAAAATGCGCCACAACATAATAGGTGTCGTGATAGGCCCGGTCGATCGGTGCTTGTGACAGAACGATGCCAGTTACCCCGCCAACGGTGAACAGGAACAAAAAGCCAAACGCCCAAAGCATTGGGGTTTTGAACTCAATCGAGCCGCCCCACATCGTCGCGATCCAACTGAACACCTTGATGCCCGTGGGCACCGCAATCACCATCGTCGCCAGCATAAAGTAGGACTGCTGGGACAGCGACATACCGACCGTATACATGTGGTGCGCCCAAACGACGAAGCCAAGAAAGCCAATGCCGATCAATGCCCAAACCATTGGCAGGTAGCCAAAAACCGGCTTTTTGGCGAAGGTGGCAATCACATGGCTGATGATGCCAAAGCCCGGCAGAATGATGATATAAACCTCGGGGTGACCAAAGAACCACAGGATGTGCTGGTACAGGATCGGGTCACCGCCACCGGCAGGATCAAAGAATGTCGTGCCGAAATTGCGGTCGGTCAGCAACATGGTGATCGCGCCGGCAAGAACGGGCAGGGACAACAGGATCAGCCACGCTGTTACAAAGATCGACCATGCAAACAGCGGAACCTTGAATATGGTCATACCCGGTGCGCGCATATTCAGGAAAGTCGTAATCATATTGATCGCGCCAAGGATCGAGGAAGCCCCCGACAAGTGCACCGCGAAGATCGCGAAATCCATCGACAGACCGCCCTCATTGACCGAAAGCGGCGGGTAAAGCACCCAGCCAACGCCCGAGCCAAGCTGCCCGTTACCACCTGGCGATACCACCGAAATCACGGCCATCGTCGTGCCGGCAACATACATCCAGTAAGACAGGTTGTTCATCCGCGGGAACGCCATATCCGGCGCGCCGATGTGAAGCGGCATGAAATAGTTACCAAAGCCGCCAAACAATGCCGGGATCACCACAAAGAACATCATCAGGATGCCGTGTGCGGTGACCAGAACGTTCCACAAATGGCCATTGGGCGTACATTCGGACGTGCCTGTTACCAGACGTGCGCCCTCGGCACACATGTATTGAACACCCGGATCCATCAGTTCCATCCGCATGTAAACGGTGAACAACACTGATATGAAGCCAACCGCAGCCGCGGTGAAGATATAAAGGATGCCGATGTCCTTGTGGTTCGTCGACATAAACCAACGAGTGAAAAAGCTTCGCTCGTCGTGGTGGTCCTGGGCGTGCGTGGCGGCGTCGGCCATCTGTAAATCTCCTGACACGTCATATCCGGCGGGGACGCCGCCGGGTTTTCCTGCTTCGTTTAGCGGATCATCACAGGCGGCTCAACACCTCGTTATGGTGCAGGTTGCCGCAGTTTGTCTGAAATCACCGGCTTTTGGCGTCTTATTCCGCTGGTGGGGCGAGCGAAGCCAGATAGGCGACGACGTCATCGGCGTTTTTCAACTTGAAGGTCATTTTGCTTTTTGCTTTGGAATCACCGGTGTTTTCCCTAAGGAATGCCCGGGGGTCGGCGATATAGGCGACCAGTAGTTCTTCGGTCCAGACCAGACCAGCTTCGCCTGCGGCCACTATAGATGCACCATATTTGAAATCTTCGCTACCCGCAGCCCGACCGACGAGGCCATAAAGGTTGGGGCCAGTCCGGCCACCTTTGACAATAACTTCGTCGCCGTTAACGATCATGTGGCAGGCGCGACATTTCTTGAAATCTTTTTCGCCTTTTGCCGGATCACCTTCGGCAATAGCTGTTCCGGCAAAGCTCATCACCAAGGCGGCTGTCGCCAACGTCACTTTTTTCATCGAGTAGTTCCTTTGAATTGCGTGGGTCTCAGTTTGATGCGGATACTAGTCTTTTGTAGCCCGGTTGCGAGGACGGATTTGTCGCACTGTATTCGCGGGGCCGGAGCCAGACCGAATTTGGCACCTACAACAGTGGAAAATGCAAAACAGCGATGGATTAATCCACCCAAAAAGCAGTTTAATCGGTGCCAAACACGGTGTCAAAAGTCCGACGCAAGGCCAGATCTACATCTGCCATTGTTACCGGCAATCCCAGATCAACCAGACTGGTGACCCCGTGGCCCGCAATCCCGCAGGGGATAATCCCGTCATAATGGTTTAGATCGGGTTCAACGTTGATCGACAGCCCGTGAAAGCTGACCCATTTGCGCAACCGCACGCCGATTGCAGCAATTTTGTCTTCTTGCGGGGTGCCGTC
>JAHRVD010000263.1 GCA_019090845.1 Marinosulfonomonas sp. | reverse complement strand
GCATTCCCACGCCAATCCGGGCTTCGTTCATCATTGTGAACATGGCGCGCATGCCATTGTGCAGATCGCCGATCAGGTATCCTGTGGCCTCATCGTAATTCATAACGCAGGTGGCATTCCCGTGAATGCCCATTTTTACTTCGAGGTTTCCAACAGTTACGCCGTTGCGCTCGCCAAGGCTGCCGTCTTCATTCACCAGAAATTTCGGTACGATGAATAATGAAATTCCCTTGACCCCTTCACCACCGTCCGGTGCGCGTGCCAGTACCAAGTGGATGATGTTTTCAGCCAGATCGTGATCGCCCGCGGAAATGAAAATCTTTTGGCCGGAAATCTTGTAGCTACCGTCGTCCTGCGGTTCGGCCCTGCTCCGTAGCAGGCCCAGATCGGTGCCGCAGTGGGGTTCGGTCAGGTTCATCGTGCCGGTCCAGATACCGTCAACCATCTTGGGCAGGAATGTCGCTTTCAGGCTATCGCTGGCATGCGCATGGATCGCCGAATAAGCCCCATGGGTCAGCCCCTGATACATGTTGAACGCCATGTTTGCGGATGTGAACATCTCGCTGACGGCGATTGCCAGAATGTAGGGCATTCCCTGACCGCCAAAATCAGGGTCACAATCCAACCCCATCCAGCCACCGGCCTTCATCTGATCGTAGGCGTCCTTGAACCCTGTGGGTGTGTGCACGACGCCGTTGTCTAAAGTGCAACCCTCGGTGTCGCCCACGGTGTTAAGCGGAGCGATGACTTCTGACGCCAGTTTACCAGCTTCTTCCAGAACGGCAGAGGTGAAATCAACCTCCAGCTCACTATACCCGGGAATATCGGAATTGCTTATGTCCAGCACGTCATGCAACAAAAACTGCATGTCCTTTTTGGGGGCAGTATAGACTGGCATCGGCTGTCCTTTGCTGAACTGGTTTCCTATTCGGCGGCGTTGGCAACTTGGGCAGTTTTTAGCAACTGTTCGCCCCAGACAAGGTGTTCTTTCAGCTCGGCCATCGAACGGGCTAAATCGTTGCGCTCAAATTCCATCGCCTGCAGCCGTTTCTGCCCCAGTTCACATGTTTTTGATACCTGTGCCTGCTGCTGATCGCCGGTATCATACATATCCAGAAGCTGGCGAATATCCTCAAGCGGAAAACCAAACCGTTTGCCGCGCAATATCAGTTTCAGCCGCGCCCGGTCGCGTTTTGTGAACAGGCGCTTTTGCCCTTCACGGATCGGGCACAACAGTTCTTTTGCTTCGTAAAAGCGCAACGTTCTTGGCGTAACGCCAAACGCGTCGCACATTTCCCGTATCGTCATAACGCAGTTGGTCATTTTGCGTCCTCCATATCCAAAACGTGGGGCTCAGGTGAAGTGATGCCCACATTTTAGCAAGGACAGTTGGTAAGCAGGTTTGGATTACGCTACGTCACATCGTTCCAAGCAAAACATTTGGAAAGCTGAATATGTATTCCGCGCAATATTTGTTCACCCAAAGTGCACCAGTTTGGTTGGACCAAATGTCTATTTTTTACCGCTTTTTTGCAGAGTTTCCTGATATTGATTGCGCAGATCCTGCAAGTCCTGAATGGTTTCATCCAAATTGGTACGTTGTTCGCTCAGCACCACGAGCTGCTGGTCGGCCATTTCGGCCCAAGCGTCCATTTGCGCCTTTGTGCCCTGCTCTTGGTAAATAGCCAGCCACTGGCGAATTTCCTCCAGCGAAAATCCAAATCGACGCCCCCGCAATATCAGTTTCATCCGGGCAATTTCGCGGGGTGTGAAAAAACGGCTGCGCCCTTCTTTCTCGGGCTGAAGCAGTTCGATGTATTCATAATAGCGCAAGGTTCTCGGCGTGACGTCGAACTCGGCGCACATGCTTTTAAAATCCAAACGCACATCGACCATTTCAGCGCTCCTTGACCTAAGGTTAACCAATTTGGCCGGATGGTTCAATTCACTAAAGGATCAGTGGTTAAGAAAGCCCGGCGCGAGCAGGTAAAATCCGTAGCCGACGATCAAAGCAGGGACGGCAGAATACGCGGTGGCAACAAATGCAGCCTTTGGGTTCAAGGCAATAGCCGGGAAAAGGGCATCGCCATCATTGGATATTGCGTTGCCGACCAGCGCGGCAAAGGGGATGACACCGTTGACATAGAGTGTAGCCACCAGAACCTGCGGCCCGCAGCCGGGGATAAAGCCGACCAGAACTGCAATCAGCGGCAACAGCGGTGCGACCGACTGAAACGCTGCGGCAATATCAACGCCGGCAAAAGCTGCGGCATAGTCATAAAGCAGATAGGCACCGATAACCCAGACCGAGATGAATGAGGTTTCCTCAGCCATGCGTGTAACCGGGCTATCCTTTGAATTGGTCATCGCTTTCAGTTTGGATGTCGACCAGATGAACAACCCCAGGGCTGTGCCGATCAGCGCCAGCCATTGGACCGGAAAGCCAAGCAGGGATGTAATATTGACCTGCCCCAACTGCGCACCGCCAACGATAAGTCCCGGTGCGCCTAGCAGCAGATAGCCATAATCGCGCGCCCGCGATTTTCCGATCAGTGGCGCTATTTCGCATTGTTTGGATGTGTCCGGCGTCAGGTCGATCCGGTTGAATCGATCAACAATCCAACCCGACAGGATGCCCACAACGAACGATAACGGCAAAACTACAAGCGCCGCGTCCGGGCGCGTGGCAATCAACAAAAAGGCAGCATCACCCATAGTGGCCGTCAGTGTGGCCACCACAGCGCCAAATCCCACGTTGCCTGACGAATAGGCCGCCACAACAACAACCGCACCGCCACAGCCCGGCGTCGATCCCAAAAGTGCCGCCAAAGGAACCTGGAATCCCTTTGAGTTTCGCAACGCATCCCCGATATCAAAACGGAACACCCGTTCAGCGCCATAAAACAACAACAGCGTGGCGGCCACAAAGACCGAAACCTGAACATAGGCATCCGTCAGCAAGCTGCGCGTCAGATCGCCCAACTCGCCGGGCGCAAAAGCAAGTGAAAGAAATACCACCGCGACCAACAACCGTTTGGGGCGGAATGGGCCGAAACGACGTGCGGTCGCAAATTGATCTGTGCCTGCTTGTGGAATGTCAGGGGTCGTCGCCATTTGTGTTGCTCTTGCGAATTATTCTTAATTGCAACAAATACCACTTGCAGGGCGATTGGCAAGCCCCAATAAACCACGGGTCATCACATTCGGGAATTGGGACAATGGCGAACCAAAAAGTGCCTGTCGGTCGGCCAACCTTGATATCTGCCAACCATGGCTAAATCTGTTGTTGGCCCGCTAACCCACGGGCGTGTTCTGAAAATTGCGGTTCCGATTGTGCTGTCTAATGCGACGGTGCCTATTCTTGGCGCGGTTGACACCGGCGTTGTCGGGCAGTTGGGTCTGGCTGCACCAATTGGCGCGGTTGGTATCGGTGCGATCGTCCTAAGCGCCATTTACTGGATTTTCGGTTTCCTGCGCATGGGCACAACGGGTCTTGTGGCGCAGGCCAAAGGCGCCGGGGACGAAGGTGAAACCGGCGCTCTGCTCATGCGTGCCCTGATGATCGGGCTGGCGGCGGGCATTTTCTTTGTCTTGGTGCAGGGCGCGGTTTTCTGGGGTGCATTTCAGTTAGCCCCAGCCTCGCAAGAGGTGGAAGGTTTGGCGCGCCAATATTTAGCAATCCGCATCTGGGGCGCGCCAGCGACAATCGCGCTTTACGCTGTAACAGGCTGGCTGATTGCAACCGAGCGCACAAAGGGTGTGTTGGTCCTGCAGCTCTGGATGAACAGCCTGAATATCGGGCTGGACCTGTGGTTCGTGCTAAGTCTGGGTTGGGGTGTCGAGGGCGTGGCCATCGCCACGCTGATTGCCGAATGGAGCGGGCTGGCGCTGGGGCTCTGGCTGTGTCGGGCGGCGTTTTGGGGCGATAGATGGCACGATTGGGCGCGAATTTTTGACCGGGCAAAGATCCGGCGGATGATGTCGGTAAACGGCGATATCATGGTGCGTTCGATAATATTGCAGGCCAGTTTCACAGCCTTTCTGTTTTTGGGCGCGCGGTTTGGTGATGTCACGCTGGCGGCCAATCAGGTGATCTTGCAATTTTTGGAAATTACCGCATTCGCGCTTGATGGATTTGCATTCGCCGCCGAGGCACTGGTCGGCGCGGCCTTGGGCGCTGGCAGGCGCAAGGAACTGCGCCGGGCGGCCATTTTGACATCGCAGTGGGGCGTCGGGATATCAATTCCGCTGGCGGCGTTCTTTTTCCTCGCCGGTCCGTGGCTGATCGACGTGATGACCACCGCACCGGACGTGCGGCTTGCTGCCAAAACCTATGTGGTTTGGATGGCGCTGGCACCGCTGATCGGCATAGCATCCTGGATGCTCGACGGAATTTTCATCGGCGCGACCCGAACCCGCGATATGCGACACGCGATGTTGATTTCGGGATTTGTCTATCTGATTGCATTGCTGTTTTTGCTCGGGCCAATGGAAAACCATGGGCTGTGGCTGTCGCTGATGATCCTGAACATAACCCGCGCGCTTACGCTTGGCTGGTTCTACCCTGCGCTTGAAGCATCGGCCGACGCGCCTAAGCCATCACAAGATTGACAGCACTGCCTCTGGCGGGCGACCGATTGCGGCTTTGCCGTCGTGAAAAACAATCGGACGCTCGATCAGTGCCGGATGGTCAGCCATTGCGTCAAGCAACGTGGCATCGCTGGCGTCTTTGGTCAGACCAAGTTCCTTGAACGCCGCTTCACCGGTGCGCATGAAACTGATCACCGGGGTGGTCAGCATTCGTTGCGCCGATTGCAGTTCTTCCAGTGTCGGCGGGTTTTGCAGATACAGCCGCACCTGCGGCGTGACGCCTTTGCTTTCAAGCAGCGCCAGCGTTTGGCGTGATTTGCTGCAACGGGGATTGTGCCAAATGGTGACGGTCATAACCATGCCTCGGTTTTTGTGCCGACGGCGTCGGCGATGTTGGAATACCCGTCGCGTTCCAATAGGGCATCAAGCCCTGTTGCAATGCGCGGCGCGAGCGACAGACCCTGATAGACCATGCCAGTATAAAGCTG
>JAHRVD010000262.1 GCA_019090845.1 Marinosulfonomonas sp. | reverse complement strand
GAAAAATCCAAACAGCTTGGCGCGTTAAGGGCGCTTTGGCCCTTTGTTTTACCCTATCGACCGATGCTGTTCGCGGCAGGCTTTGCACTGGTTTTGACAGCGGGAATTTCGCTGGTCTTGCCGCTTGCGGTGCGCCGTGTTGTCGACGGTTTTTCAAGCTCTGCTGATGCGTTGCTCGATCAGTATTTTTTGGCCGCGCTGGTGATCGCCGGGTTGTTGGCGCTGGGCACCGGCCTGCGGTATTATCTGGTGACACGACTGGGTGAACGGGTGGTTGCAGATATCCGCACGGCGGTATTTGCGCGGATGATTGGCATGAGCCCGGCGTTTTACGAAAAAATCATGACGGGCGAGGTTCTTAGCCGGATCACAACGGATACCACATTGATCCTGTCTGTGATCAGTTCGTCGGTTTCGATAGCGCTGCGAAATGCGCTGATCTTTGTTGGCGGACTGGTGCTATTGTTGCTGACATCCTTAAAACTGAGCGCACTTGTCCTGCTGCTCGTGCCGCTGGTCATCGTGCCGATTTTACTGCTTGGGCGGCGGTTGCGCGCCCTTAGTCGGGAAAATCAGGATTGGATTGCGGCCTCGTCTGGGAACGCGTCCGAAGCATTGTTGTCGGTGCAGACCGTTCAGGCCTTTACCCACGAAAAGGCGAGTATCGACAGTTTTTCCGACGCCACAGAACGCAGTTATGACGCGGCTCGCAAGCGGATCGGAACGCGCGCCAAGATGACGGTGATTGTCATTGCGTTGATATTCTCAGGCGTGGTTGGGGTGTTGTGGATTGGCGCGCGCGACGTGCGTACAGGCGATATGAGCGTAGGCGAGCTGGTGCAGTTTTTGATCTATGCGATTATGGTTGCCGGGGCGGTTGCCGCGCTGTCGGAAATCTGGGGCGAATTGCAACGCGCGGCTGGCGCGACCGAGCGGCTGGTGGAATTGCTGAACGCCGATGACGACGTGTCAGACCCAGAGAGCCCGCAAGAATTCCCCGATGTCGTCAGTGGAACAATCAAGTTTAAGGACGTGACTTTTCACTATCCCTCGCGACCTGCACAGGCGGCATTGGAAAGTATCAGTTTTCAGGTAAAGCCCGGCGAAACCGTTGCGCTGGTCGGCCCTTCAGGTGCGGGAAAATCGACGATCATCCAACTGCTGCAACGTTTTTATGATCCAGAGGTGGGCGGCATTCTGATCGACGGAATTGATCTGCGCGCAATGCGTCGCAGCGATTTTCGTCAGGCAATTTCGATGGTGCCGCAGGATCCGGTTATTTTCGCCACAACTGCGCGCGAAAACATCCGTTTTGGGCGACCCGGTGCCAGTGACGCCGATGTTCAGGCCGCCGCCAAAGCCGCAGCGGCGCATGACTTTATCACCGCCTTGCCGGATGGCTATGACAGCGATGTTGGCGAGCGTGGCATAATGCTGTCTGGCGGTCAGAAACAACGCATTGCCATTGCGCGGGCCATCCTGCGTGATGCCAAGATATTGTTGCTGGACGAGGCAACATCGGCGCTGGATGCGGAAAGCGAATTGGCCGTGCAAAAAGCGGTTGATGCAATGTCGCGCGATCGAACAACTTTGATTGTGGCGCATCGGCTTGCAACCGTGAAAAAGGCCGATCGGATTTTGGTTTTCGATAAGGGTAATATTGTTGCATCGGGCACTCATAAAGCGCTGGTTGCCGAAGGTGGCCTGTATGCGCGCCTTGCTAAATTGCAGTTTACTTCTGGCGCGGGAGAGGCCTGACACGCCCGGCCATCGGGCTGCATTCGCGTGGAATTTCGTTGCCAATCGTCGTGTCGTAAAGATGTGCAATTTCCGACCTCCCTTGCAGCACGCCTAGTTTGTCGCCATCCTCATAAAAAATACCGCTAAAAAGGTAAGGGGAGTAGGAACAAATGGGTAGATTTGCCTCTGTTGCTGATCGCGACGCAATCGAAAATGAAATGCCTTGGGCAGATCAGCCGCTGCCCAAGACGATGTTTGGGTTCATGGCAGATGTGGTCGAGCGACACGGGGATAGCAATGCGCTGACGTTTCAGCTTTTGTCCGGGCCGGGCGACAAGGCAGAAACCCTGACGTGGCGCGAATTCAACGACAAAAGCGTGCAGGCGGCCAACCTGTTTCGCAGCTTGGGGATAGGGGAAAAAGACGCCGTCGCCTATATCCTGCCTAACTGCAATGAGATTGCCATCACCATGATTGGGGGCACCATTGCCGGCATTGCCAGCCCAATAAATCCGTTGCTGGAGCCAGAGCAAATCGCTGCCATCTTGCGAGAAGTTGGTGCGAAAGTGGTTGTGACGTTGCGCTCTTTTCCCAAAACCGATGTGGCCCAGCAGGTGGCTCAGGCCATTGCTTTGGCCCCGGATGTTGAAACTGTTCTGGAGGTTGATCTTCTTCGGTATCTGACACCGCCAAAATCATGGATCGTTCCGCTGTTGCGGCCCAGGAACCCGGTTACCCATTCGGCTCGGACACTCAGTTTCAATGGCGAGTTGGCCAAACAATCCAAGACACTCGATTTTGCCGACAGTCCCGGCGACAGGGTGGCGGCCTATTTCCATACCGGCGGAACAACCGGAATGCCCAAGGTTGCCCAGCACCAATACAGTGGGATGATTTACAATGGCTGGCTGGGGAAAACGCTGCTGTTTACCGAAAACGACAATGTCATGTGCCCGCTGCCGCTTTTTCATGTGTTTGCCTGTCATGTGATTTTGATGGCGATGATTGCCTCGGGGGCGCATATGATTTCGCCCACCCCTGCGGGGTATCGGGGTGACGGTGTTTTTGATAATTTGTGGAAACTGGTTGAGCGCTGGAAAGTGACGTTCATCATTATTGTGCCTACAGCGATATCGGCGCTGATGCAGCGACCGGTTGATGCGGATGTGTCCAGCCTAAAAATTGTATTTTCCGGGTCGTCGCCGCTGCCGGTGGAACTATATAAGCGGTTCGAAGAAGCAACCAAAGTTAATATTGTCGAGGGCTATGGTTTGACCGAGGCAACTTGCCTAGTGGCCTGCAATCCGATGGATGGGCCGAAAAAAATTGGCTCGGTCGGCATTCCTTTTCCCTATACGGACGTCAAAATTCTTGACTGCGCGCCTGATGGCAAAGTTGTCAAGGAATTTGGTCCGGAAGAAGTGGGCGAGATTTGTGTATCAAACCCCGGTGTTTTTGCAGGGCATACTTATACTGAAACTGCAAAAAATTCCGGGTTGTTTGCACAGGGGAAATATCTTCGGACAGGGGATCTTGGGCGATTGGATGGCGATGGATATTTGTGGATAACCGGGCGCTCCAAGGATCTGATAATTCGCGGCGGGCACAATATTGACCCTGCAGAAATAGAAGAGGCGCTTGCAGGGCATGAAGCAGTGGCTTTCGTCGGGGCAATTGGCCAGCCGGACAGTTTCGCAGGCGAGCTGCCTTGCGCTTATGTCGAACTGGTGGAAGGCGCCAGCGTGTCGGTGGCCGAACTGATGGCCTACGCCAAATCAAACGTTAAAGAGCAGGCCGCACATCCAAAACACATAGAAATATTGCCGGAATTGCCAAAAACGGCGGTTGGAAAAATATTTAAACCAGATCTGCGGAAACTTGCGATTCCAAGGGTCTACAATCAGGCTCTTGTGGAGGCAGGTTTGGCGGCCGAAGTGGTCGGCGTTCTGGACGACAAAAAAAGAGGCTTGCTGGCCCGGCTTTCTAGGACGGGCACCGTTGAAGACGCCGATGTCACAAAGGTGCTTGGCGAATTTACCCGGCCCTGGGAATGGATCAGCGAGGGCTGAAACCGGTCTGGGAATGGCCGGACCGCACCCCGATGGTGCTTTTTACACAGTCATTTCGGGCTATTCACAATATTTAAGCCCTTTTGAGTGATGATCACTTTGATTGCGGCGAAACTTGATTGGCGGATAACCGCGTATGTGCCGCGCCACTGCCCTAATCCTGCCGCAATGTGCTGCTGTTTTGATTTTGGGTAAAAAGTGAGGTTTAACATGGTCATTGCGTTTATTGCTCTTGGCATTCTGTTTGGCGGTCTTGGTGCCGTACTTACGATGGTATCTGGTGGCACTTTCCTGTTTGCGCTTTTGGTCTACAGCGGCGTGGGCACGATTTCGGTGTTAGGCGGAATATTGGGCATGATGCTGATCGGTGACAAAAGCCTTCCGAAATCTGATTGGGATAATCAACATTCCGTATCTGCCTGATCTGTCAGTTCAGAACCACCGAATAACGGACGATCCGGTTATTATCTGAATCCGAAATATAATATCGGCTGCCAGAAACTACTACGCCCTCGGGATCGTCAAACTTATTGGCGCCGAGGCCCGGCTGGCCATCACCCAGAACCCCCAGCAAAGTTCCGCCGTCATGTCCGTCGGGGTCGATAAGCAATATTCGGTGTGCGTCCTGATCGGCGACAACAAGACGGCCATAGTCATCAAAATCCAGATATCGAGGGCCGACAAAGCCAAATTTTGCATGGTCGAGAACTTTGAGTCGCTCAAGGTCTGGTGTGTATTGAACAAGGCGTCGGGCCGCATTGTCGGCAACCCAGACATTTCCATCCAAATCCTCGGCCACGTCATGAGCGCCGCCATGCCCGCCGGCGGTCGCAATCAAGGTGCCGCCTTCAAATGCAGCCAGCATACCTGCACCGCTGGCCATTGCATAAATGCGCCCGTTGCTATGGGCCAGCGCCCCTTCGGCTCTTGGGGCGCTCAATGCCAGATCTGGCTGTGTGCCTGCATTTGCCACGTCGGTGTATACGGCCACCACACTTACACCGGATACGGCGATGACTGTCGTGCCAAGGGCATTGATCGAAATGTCGTGGACGCCCGGCAGCGCCCCCTCGCCAAGCACATCGACCACCTCAAGCGTATCGGGGTCCATGACGACAATGCGGGCTCCGAATTTATCTGCGATATACAACCTGCCATCCAGACCGATTTCCAGATCGTGCGGATCATTCAGAACCGGCGCACTTGCCAGATCAAATGCTGCAAATGGCGTTGTGTTGGCGTCTTGCGCGCAAATGGGCGCACCCAAATGAACCAGAAGAGTGATGAACAACAGTCGCACGGGCGGACTCCCTTTTTTGTTGTGAACCCTAGCAGGTCGGCGTTTGCAATCTAGTCACAGCGCCGTGACCACCGGTTCGCCAGGTGGCCAGCGGCACCACCGACGATATCCTTTTGGGGTCGGGTGTGGCAAAGCGGTTGAAAATCTGGGATAGAGGCTGCGTGACATTCGGACCAGAAATTTGAACGAGAATAAGCAAGAATGACCTTTCGAAATGTGACGCTGATATTTGGTTCGATTGGTCTGGTTCTGGCAGCAATTCTGGTCATTTTCGGGCTGATAACAGGCGCTACTGTGCCCGCGATAGCAGCGCTCGGTCTTGTCTTCTTTTATATGGCGACCACGTTTCACACGCTCAAATTCAGCGCCCTGCTTATGTCCGGGGCTGCATTAATTGCGGCGGTGCTTTTTGTGGTGTTGGGTCGCGATATTGGTGCACTGATTCATTCGGCCGGGCGCATTACGTACCTTCCTGCGTTGATAATTGTTCTGTCGGTATTTCGCGCCGCTGCCCAAAATTCGCCGATTATCAACGTTGCCGGACGTTACATTGTCAACCAACCGCCAAGTCGGCGGTATCTGCTGCTAACCAGTGGGGCCAATGTGTTATGCGTCTTGTTGAATGTTGGTGGCTTTGCTCTGTTGCATGAAATTGGGATTCGCGCGGTGCGGCAGGGTAAGGAAAAATCACAGCGAATAATAGAGATTCAGGACCGCCGGATAACCCGCGCAACGCTCATTGGTTTTTCCTCGACATTTTTCTGGTCGCCTTTCGGGCTGTCGCTGAACCTGTGTCTGGCGTTTCTGCCGGGCACAACCTGGCTTGGATTCGCGCCGATTGGTATTGCCATATCTATTGTATTCATTGCCATTGGATGGTTGCTGGACCGGCTAGAAAGATCTTCTGGAAACAGCGCTGTTCCGGTGGCGGAAAAAGGTGGTGCGAAGGCCCTGATAGGGATGCTTTTGATGATGGTCATGCTCACCGGAACGGCTGTTCTGGGCGAACAGATTTTTCACATCCCACTTCAGGCTGTCATCCTGATCATTATCCCGCTTTTCGCTTTTTTATGGGCGATGTCGGCGCGATTTCCCGAAAAGGGTGCGTTTGCAGAGGCGGGAAATCTTGCCGTAACAGCATTTCGCCAGCTTCCGTCGATCGCCAACGAGGTTGCGATCCTGACGGCCGCTAGTTGTCTCGGCCTGTTGGTTGCAGGATTGTTGCCGCCAGAGTTTGTCGCCCAGATTATGCGACTGGCCGAGCCCTCACCCAGTCTATTGGGCGCGGGCATCATGGTGACGATATTTGCTTTGGCAATCGTCGGCATTAACCCGATGGTGCCGGCAACGGCCATTCTGACTGCTGCCGTATCCACTGATGTCCAGATTTCGGCGCATTTTCTGATGGCAGCAATTATTATCGGTTGGGCTGCCTCGATGACAATATCACCGACAACGGCGACAATTGCGATAGCGTCCAGCCGGTTGAATAAGAACCCGTTTCGGGTTGGTCTGGGTTGGAACGGTCCGTTCGGTGCCTGCGTGGTGGCGGTCGGCGTATTGTTGATGTTCTTGTGGGTCTAAGGCAGGATCATTGAGGTGGCAGGGTGCAGTTCAGGCTACCACACAATTTCGGGGCGGTCAGAAGAATACAGGAAAAGAGACTTATTTGATGGAACCCAATTCAGATAAGGGGATTGAATTTGCCCCAGAGTATGACCAGCCGGTTCGCTATATGCAACGCACACGGGAATGGTATCTGGCGCTTGGTTATGGCAACCCTTATGTCTGGGCTCATTATCTGGACGTGCCGTTTCAACCGCTTAAAAAGCCGCTTTCTGAATCCCGGGTGGCAGTTATTACAACCGCTGCTCCCTATCAGCCCGACAAGGGCCCCCAAGGGCCGGGAGCGCCGTATAACGGCGCGGCGAAATTTTATAATACCTATTCGGGCGACAGCGCAAATGAGCATGATCTAAGGGTCGCTCATGTTGGCATTGATCGCGTGCACACCAGCATGAAAGACAGTCGGGCATGGTTTCCACTGGCTGCAATGCGCAAGGCAGCGGCGGCCGGACAAATAGGCGAAGTCGCGCCGCGGTTTCATGGTGTGCCTACAAACCGCAGCCAACGCCATACGACAAATGTCGATTGCCCCGAGGTGCTGGACAGATGCCGGAATGACAAGGTCGATGTTGCCGTCCTTGTGCCAAACTGCCCAATTTGCCATCAGACGCTTTGCCTGATCGCGCGGCATCTGGAACAAAACGGCATTTCGACCGTTATCATGGGATGCGCCAAAGACATTGTGGAATATTGTGGTGTGCCGCGTTTGCTGTTTAGTGATTTCCCGCTTGGAAATGCAGCCGGCCGGCCTGATGATCCTGAATCGCAACGCCAAACGCTTGATCTTGCCCTTTCGCTTTTGGAAACAGCATCGGGGCCGCGCACGACACTGCAAAACCCACAACGTTGGAGCGATGACGCGGATTGGAAGCTTGATTATTCCAACATTGAACGGATTTCAGAAGATGAGGTTGCCCGGCTGCGCGCCGAAACTGATCGCGAAAAGGAAAAAGCACACAGAATCCGTGAAACGACGCTGACGACCAAAAAGGGCTGATAATGACACGACCGTTTGAAGGTGTTCGAATTCTTGATTTTACCCGATATTTTGCGGGGCCATTTGGAACCTATCAGTTCGCGTTGCAAGGGGCCGATGTAATCAAGATCGAGCCACCGGGGGGCGAGGAATACCGCTCTGCTTTGCTGGATCAGGAATGGGCCGACCGCAAAAT
>JAHRVD010000261.1 GCA_019090845.1 Marinosulfonomonas sp. | reverse complement strand
TATCGTCTTGCCCCATGAGCAAGCCCCCAACATGTATGTCACGCCAGAGCTGTGCTTTAATTTCCACTATTTCGCGATCCGGAAAATGCACTTTTTAATGCGTGCTAAAGCGTTAGCCGTATTTCCCGGTGGATTTGGCACATTGGACGAAATGTTTGAAAGCTTGACGCTTATTCAAACCGGCCGCATGGAGCGCGTGCCTTTCCTGCTATTTGGCGAGGATTTCTGGCGCAAAATTATCAACTGGGATGCACTGGCCGACGCGGGCACTATTTCCGCCGACGATCTGGACCTGTTCCGCTTTGTCGAAACCGCACAAGAAGCCGTTGACCTTATCGACAACTGGACAGGTGCTGGCGAAAAACGCAGCGCGATACCGGGACGCTAAACAGCGTCTGCCGGGCCCGTTTCATCGGTGATCCGAGCGCGGCTTTTGCGCGCCCGCTCGGTCGCTGATTTCAACTGTCCGCAGGCGGCCATAATATCTTCGCCGCGCGGTTTGCGCACCGGCGAGGCATATCCAGCATCATGCACAATGTCCGAAAACGCCCTGATCCGGTTGTTGCTGGATCGTTTATAGGGTGCGCCGGGCCATTCGTTGAACGGGATCAGATTGATCTTGGCCGGAATTCCGCGAATCAACTGCACCAGCCTGTGCGCGTCCTCGTCTGAATCATTGATCCCCGCCAGCATCACGTATTCGAATGTAATCCGCTCTGAATTGGACAATCTTGGGTAAGCGCGCAGCTCTTCCAAAAGGGTGGCGATGTTCCACTTTTTGTTGATCGGCACCAGTTGGTCACGCACATCATCCGTTGTTGCGTGAAAAGATACCGCCAATAAACAGCCGATTTCATCGGCGGTTTTTGCAATTTGCGGGACAACCCCGGACGTAGACAAGGTAATTCGGCGGCGCGACAGCGACAGCCCTTCCGGGTCCATCGCGATCTTCATCGCATCACGCACCGCATCAAAATTATAAAGCGGCTCGCCCATCCCCATCAAAACGACGTTTGACAGCAGCCGGGTTTCATTGTTCGGGCTTTTACCCGGTTCCGGCCATTCGTTCAGATCGTCCCGGACCAGCATAATCTGTCCGACGATTTCACCCGCCGTTAGATTGCGGACCAGCTTTTGCGTTCCGGTATGGCAAAATGAACAAGTCAGCGTGCAACCAACTTGCGAGGAAATACACAGCGTTCCCCGGTTTTCTTCCGGGATATAGACGGTTTCAACCTCATGCCCGCCAACAATCCGCACCAGATACTTGCGCGTGCCGTCTTCTGATATTTGACGCGAAACCACCTCGGGGATTTCAATTATAAACTGACGGGCCAGATCTTCGCGATAGGATTTGGCCAAATTGGTCATTATCGCAAAATCGCGGACGCCCTTGTTGTAGACCCACTGCCAAATCTGGCCGGCACGCATCTTGGCCTGTTTTTCTGGTGTACCTGCTGCGATCAACGCATCGCGCAACTGATCCCGTGTCAGCCCCGCAATATTCGTCATTCCATCCACCGGTTTGCGCGGAATGGTCATAACATCTTGAACAATTGGGGCAGTATTTGACATTTTAGCGATCCAGAAAACCAAATACGCCCTCTGGAAAACAGAGGGCGCTTTCAATGCTACCTAATGATTATTGCTCAAAAAGTCGAGGCCATGCAGATGCAAACCCGGTATGTATCGGGCCCGGCCCTATTTACAGCGATTTTCAGCTTCTTCCAAAGCCGCCGTGAACCCAAGCAGCGAAAACGTATCTTTGGTTTTTGTTCCGCGTGCTGAACTGGCTGTCAAGACAGCCTCTGCGCCACGTTTCAGGGCAGTCACAATCTTGGTGTCGTCGCCCGTGCTGGCAGCCCAGGCCATTTCCGGGTTGGTCGCAACATCGGTGAACAGCTGGAACTTTTGTGCGCCAACTTCCAGCCCAACCTGCGAGCCCGGTGCAAACGGATAACCGCCAGTGAATGACACCTGGCCTTTGGCATCGTCGCTTGGAATAAAGGTGACAAAAAACTGAATAGCGCCACGACGAACGGCAACAACGCGGTCGTCGCGCGTATTCACAGTTTCTTTGGGAATTGACGTCACCCAGCACGAAGTCGGGTTTGATTCTACAAAGACGTTCCAGTCGGTCTCCACGGCCACGCGATTTGTTGATTCGTCTTGCGCCCAAACACCAGTTGCCACCAACGCGACAGCGACACCTGCAATCCCGGAAAGGATGGATAATTTCATCTGTAAACAGCCTCCAGCTGTGTTTGCCTCAGGTGCAGAACCGCGGCCGAGTTTCCGGTCATTTTACAGCGCTGCACATATTATACTCGATCTCGCCATTCTAACGTGATTTGGCAAGGCTGTGAAAGGCCCCTTGGCGAATACTTGCGCACGCGGGCACCACCAGCCAGCAACCGACTCAATTCAACCTGCTTGGAAAAAACAGGCCTAACCAACGAATTCGTCGTTGCTATAGCCCTGAAGAAATAGCAATGCCGTCAAATCCCCGAAATTGACCCTGATTTCACATTCTTCGGCCACCACTGGCTTGGCATGCAAAGCCACCCCGGCACCCGCAAGCGACAACATGCCCAAATCGTTCGCTCCATCGCCAACGGCTATTGCCTGCTGGGGCGAAATACCAAGTTCCACCGTGATTTCATTCAGCGCCGAAACCTTTGCTTCGCGCCCAAGAATAGGCAGACTAACGGTTCCATCCAGCACGCCGTCAGCAATGTTCAAAGTATTGGCGCGGTTTTCATCAAAGCCAAGTTTCTTGGCAATATGCGCGGTGAATGCCGTGAACCCCCCCGACACAAGCGCTGTGTAAGCACCGTTCGCACGCATGGTTGAAACCAGATGTCCCGCACCGGGCATCAGGGTAATACGATCCTGTAGAACAGTGTCTATTACTGAACTTTTTAAACCCTTTAGCAAAAGAACTCGCTCTGTCAGAGCCTCTTCAAAATCCAGCTCACCGTTCATTGCTCGGGCTGTAATCGCCGACACCAGCGCACCAAACCCGGCCTCGTCGGCCAGCTCGTCGATGCATTCCTGCTGAATGATTGTGGAATCCATGTCAGCCAATAGCAGTTGCTTTTTACGACCGCTGGCGGGCTGAAGGATCAGGTCAAGGCCAAGCGCCTGAACATCGGCCCAAACAGACCAAAAGTTTTGCGGTTTCGTGGCCAACGAAAATTCCGCCGCCTCATCAGGTGCAAGCCATTGAATATCACCCCCACCCCAAGCGTTACGTAAACTATCCACCATTTCAGGTGCCAGATTTTTGGCCGTCGGGGCACAAAGAAGGGTCGCTATATACATTGGTCGATCCGGGTCAGTTTCGTGTGATCTGCGATATAGCTACGTTTTGGGGCTTGTGAAAGATCGACCTTTGTCCTAACTCCGGCAGTGGGACACCCTTCCCCAAC
>JAHRVD010000260.1 GCA_019090845.1 Marinosulfonomonas sp. | reverse complement strand
TCCAGCAACAGCTTGCCGCCGATTCTGCGCCGGTTGTGTTCGATCAGGTTCAGATAAGACGCCGAGATACCAACGGCCTTGGCAAGGGCAGACTGGCGCAGGCCGATTTGGATACGGCGCTCGCGTATTCTGTTGCCCGTCAGTGTGGTTTTTACCATTGGTTAAGCACCTGTTCTCGTTCGTTTTCTGCACTCGCAAGATAATTTTTTTACAACTACTGCAGCTGCACAGTCATTTTATTTACAGAAAAACTGTTTAGTTCAAGGCATTTATTGCGTTTTTTTCTAGCCTCTCTCAATATCCTCTTAGGCCTGTAAAGGCTTCGTGGCGTGTGCAGAGGAGGCCCGCCACATCACATATCGGGAGGATATCCATGTCCAATTCATTTCTGACACGTCGTGGCGTGATCAAAACCGGCGCGATGGCCGGCGTAGGTCTTGCCATGCCAACTATCTTTACCAGCGCGGCCAGTGCTTTCACCAACGCGCCGGGCGCAGGTTCGGTCAAAATCGGCTTTAACGTGCCACAAACCGGCCCTTACGCCGACGAAGGCCTTGACGAGCTGCGAGCTCAGGAACTGGCCGTTGAACACCTGAATGGCCAAGGCGACGGTGGCATGCTGAACACCTTCAGTTCCAAATCGCTGGACGGCACCGGAATATTGGGCCGTAAGGTTGAATTTGTCAGCGGCGACACCCAGACAAAATCGGATGCAGCGCGCGCTTCTGCCAAGTCGATGATCGAAAAAGATCAGGTTGTGATGATCAACGGTGGCTCTTCTTCGGGCGTTGCCATCGCGGTTCAGGGCCTGTGTCAGGAAGCTGGCATTATCTTTATGGCCGGTCTGACACACTCTAACGACACCACCGGTAAGGACCGCAAAGCAAATGGCTTCCGCCATTTCTTTAACGCTTACATGTCTGGTGCCGCATTGGCCCCAGTGCTTAAAAGCGCCTATGGAAGCGAGCGTCGCGCCTACCACCTGACCTCGGACTACACTTGGGGCTGGACACAGCAGGAATCTCTTGTTGCATCAACCGAGGCAATCGGCTGGGAAACCGTCAATACGGTTCTTACACCGGTCGGCGCTGGCGACTTTTCGTCCTATATCGCACCGGTTTTGAATTCGGGTGCGGATGTTCTGGTGCTGAACCACTACGGCGGCGACATGATCAATTCGCTGACCCAATCGGTTCAGTTCGGCCTGCGCGACAAGATGGTCAACGGCAAACAGTTCGAGATCGTCGTTCCGCTTTATTCGGAACTGATGGCCGAAGGTGCTGGCGAAAACATCAAAGGCGTGTTCGGTTCGATGAACTGGAACTGGCAACTTGCAGACGCGGGCACCAAAGCCTTCGTCAAATCGTTTGGCGAAAAGCACGGCCGTCCGCCCTCGAACTCGGCGCACACCTGCTATGTGCAGACGTTGCTTTACGCTGATGCGGTCACCCGTGCCGGGTCGTTCAACCCCTGCGCTGTGGCCGAAGCCTTTGAGGGCTTTGAATTCGACGGTATGGGCAATGGTCCGACACTTTATCGGGCTGATGACCATCAGTGCTTTAAGGACGTGCTGGTCATGAAGGGTAAAGAAAACCCATCCAGCCAGTTCGACATTCTGGAGCAGGTGGAAGTTACCCCGCGTGCGCAGGTTGAATATCCATCTAACCATCCAATGTTCGGTGGCGATGATGCAAGTCTGGGCACCTGTAACCCAGGCGCATAGGCCGCTCACAAACATCACAGGGCGGGGTTAACCCTGCCCTGTGATATCGACTATACGTGTTCCAGGGGGCAGGACCATGGACGTAATCTTTCTACAAGTTCTGAACGGGCTGGATAAGGGTTCGGCCTATGCGCTGATCGCGCTGGGGCTGACGTTGATTTTTGGTACGCTTGGCGTGGTGAATTTCGCCCACGGGGCGCTGTTCATGATCGGGGCGTTCTGCGCTGTGACCCTGCAAAAGCTGTTCGGCCTGTCCTATCAGGTGATCGACGAGAGCAAAAAAGATTTCCTCGGCAATCCACTCAAGGTGGATGTCCCCTATCTGGAAACATGGCTCGGGCCAGAACTGGGTGCTGCCTTCGTCAACTGGTCAGTACCGCTGGCGATCATATTTGCAATTCCGGTAATGGTGCTGGTCGGCTTTGTGATGGAGCGCGGCCTGATCAAGCATTTTTACAAACGCCCCCACGCCGACCAGATTCTGGTTACTTTTGGCCTTGCGATCGTGCTGCAGGAAATCGTCAAATACTTTTATGGTGCAAACCCGATCCAGACAGGCGCGCCGGATATGTTTCGCGGCGCACTCGATTTTGGCGTCCTGGTAGGGTTTGAACCCAATGCGGTCATCTACCCCTATTGGCGGCTGGTCTACTTCCTGTTCTCTGCTGTTGTCATCAGCGGTGTCTTTGCCTTTTTGCGCTTCACCACCTTTGGCATGGTTGTGCGCGCAGGCATGGCAGACCGGGAAACGGTTGGCCTGCTGGGCATCAATATCGACAAACGTTTCACCATCATGTTCGGGATCGCTGCCGCAGTGGCCGGTCTGGCGGGTGTGATGTACACCCCAATTCTGGCACCAAACTATCACATGGGAATGGACTTTCTGGTTCTCAGTTTCGTGGTGGTGGTGGTCGGCGGGATGGGCAGCCTGCCGGGTGCGGTTATGGCCGGGTTCCTGCTTGGTATCCTTCAGTCTTTCGCTTCGATGAATGAGGTCAAAAGCATCCTACCGGGCATCGACCAGATCATCATTTACCTTGTTGCCATCATAATCCTTTTGGTCCGCCCTCGCGGATTGATGGGTAAACGCGGCGTGATGGAGGAATAACCATGCTTGGTCTGAACAAACGCGACACACGCTTTATGATCATTGTGATCCTGCTGACCGCATTCACCCCGTTTCTGATGCAGCCATTTTCCGAAGGCAGCGCCTGGGCACAATTCAACGGTGGCTACCCTGATCTGATGGCCAAAGTCGCCATTTTCGGGATATTTGCCGTGGGCTTTAATATCCTGTTCGGGCTGACCGGCTATCTGTCCTTTGGTCACGCCGCATTCCTTGGGGTCGGTTCATATTCGGCCGTATGGATGTTCAAATTGCTCAGCCTGAACGTCTTTCCTGCCCTGATCATGGCGGTGATCGTATCGGCACTGTTTTCGCTGCTGATCGGCTATGTCAGCCTGCGCCGTTCGGGGATTTATTTCTCGATCCTGACGCTGGCCATGGCGGAAATGAGCTATCGTCTGGCCTATTCGGTGCTGACACCGCTGACCAACGGGGAAACCGGGCTGCAGGTGCGCCCGAGCGATCCCCGTATTCTGGACGGCGAAGGGGCGGCGCAATATCCCAACCTGTTCGGGCTGGAGCTGAGCAGCTCTTACAAGCTTGAGGTGCTCAACCATGTTTTCACCTTTAATGTCGGCTATTACTTTTGCGCTGTGATCGCGATTATCGCCTTTTACGTAGCGCTGCGGATTTTCCGCTCGCCCTTTGGTCTTGTTCTGAGGGCCGTTAAATCCAACCAGACCCGGCTGAACTATACCGGGCTGAACACCCGTCCCTACACACTTAGCG
>JAHRVD010000259.1 GCA_019090845.1 Marinosulfonomonas sp. | reverse complement strand
GCAACTCTACCGGATTGCCGGTAAAAACCATTTTGATCTGGCCGTAGTCCGGGTGTTCAGGATCTTGCGCGGTAACAATCGTTGAAGGGCCTTCTTGGCTGTGACCCACGACCATCCTGGCACGGTCAAGATTTACAGTTTCGGCCAGGATAAGGTTCAGCGGCGTGCGCTTAAGCGGAAACATCTGCGGCGGCTGATTGGATTTGGCATCAAACACAGCCACCCGTCCCTGCCCGGCCATTACCAGACTTTCTTCGGGTGGATTATATTCAAACCGAATTGCGCCCGGACGACGGATGAACAACTGACCCGTCGCAATGGCCCCATCGTCGCTGATTTGGGTGAACTCGGCTTTGGCTGTCGCCAGCCCATTCAGATAGGTAGAAATTTGGGAGAGCGACAGTTTCTCTGCCGCAACCGGGGCGGCGGACAGGCATAGGGCGGCCAGCGCAGCGATCAACTTGGAATACTTCATACATCCTATCTAGTGCGCCCGGGGCGTCCCTGCACCTCACAAAGCGGAGAACCGCCTGTTACTGTTGTTCCGGTATAAGGATCTCGCGCTTTCCGACATGGTTTGCCTGACTGACCAGCCCCTGATCTTCCATTTGTTCCACAAGTCTGGCGGCCTTGTTATACCCAATAGCCAATTTTCTCTGGATATAAGATGTGGAACATTTTCGGTCTCTGGCGACAATTGCGACTGCCTGATCGTACAAAGCGTCCTCGCCGTTTGTATTTCCGCCCAATCCCAGCACCAGGTCTATGTTGCTGTCAGCACCTTCTGGCGGGCCTTCCTGAACGCCGCCGATATATTCCGGCGGCCCATAGGCTTTTAGGTGGTTCACGATATCCTCGACCTCTTCGTCGCTGACAAAAGGACCGTGGATACGGGTGATCTTTGCACCACCCGCCATAAACAACATATCGCCCATGCCCAGCAATTGCTCGGCTCCCTGATCGCCAAGGATCGTGCGGCTGTCAATTTTTGATGTGACCTGAAACGAAATTCGGGTTGGAAAGTTTGCCTTGATCGTACCGGTAATCACATCAACTGATGGGCGCTGCGTCGCCATGATCAGGTGAATGCCGGACGCCCGTGCCATCTGAGCCAGACGCTGAATACAAGCCTCGATCTCTTTGCCAGCCACCATCATCAGGTCGGCCATTTCATCCACTACGACCACAATATAGGGCAGCGTTTCAGGCTTGAATTCATCCGTCTCAAAAACCGGTTCACCGGATTCTTCGTCAAAGCCGGTCTGAACCGTTCGCTTGAACATTTCGTCGCGTGAAAGCGCGTCGCGCACGCGGCCATTGTAACCGTCTATATTGCGGACACCCAATTTGGACATCTTGCGATAGCGCTCTTCCATCTCGCCAACGACCCACTTCAACGCAACCACCGCTTTTTTGGGGTCCGTGACAACAGGCGACAACAGGTGCGGAATGCCGTCATAAACGCTAAGTTCCAGCATTTTCGGGTCGATCATTATCAACCGGCACTCATTGGGTGTTAACTTATAGAGCAGCGACAGGATCATCGTATTGATCGCAACCGATTTACCCGAGCCGGTCGTCCCGGCGATCAGCAAATGGGGCATTTTAGCCAAGTTCACAACAATCGGATCACCACCAATGTCCTTACCAAGCGCCAGCGGCAGGCGCATGTTGCTGTCGCCAAAATCGCGCGCCGCCAGAATTTCGCGCAAGACAACTTTTTCACGACGCACGTTGGGCAGCTCGATCCCAATGATCGAACGGCCAGGCACTGTGGAAACACGCGCAGATAATGCTGACATAGAGCGCGCGATGTCGTCTGACAGTCCAATCACGCGACCAGCCTTCAAACCGGGCGCGGGTTCAAGTTCATACATCGTTACAACCGGGCCGGGGCGCACCGATACAATCTCGCCCTTCACACCATAGTCATCGAGCACCGATTCCAGCATTCGCGCATTTTCTTCCAGCGCTTCATCTGACAAATGGTGACGATCGTCGGCCACCGGGTTGGTCAACAAGCTGAGCGGCGGCGTTTCAAATTTCACCGTGTTTTCTTCAAACTGCAGGGTTGGCTGCGCTTCAGCTTTGGCTTGCTGGGACGGACGAACAGATTTTCGGGCGGCGTGCTGCACAACCCTTTTCGCGTCGTGCTGGGGCGGCGTCGAAGCCTCAAAGATGGCCGGTTCCGGCGCGCCATCCAATCCAAAATCATCTGTCACTTCGCCATTTGTGGAATTTGGAACTGCACTTTGAACAATCATCGGCTGCGGGCCACGTGGGTGGCGCCCACTTATGGGTGGCTCGTTGCGTTTTGCAGTGTCTGACAGAACAGACCGGCTGCTGACACGGTTTCTGATGACCTCTGCAATTCTTGCCTTGATTTGCGGGTCACCAAAATCTTCGGCCGTATACAAAGTGGGTTCGGCTTGCGTTTCTGGTACCGGCGTCCGTTTCAGAAGTGACGGCATTTTTGCAAATAGCCCGGCCTTCAGCGGCTCTGAAATTGGCCGATCTTCCTGTGCCGGTGTTGGTGTCCGTGTTGGTTCCCCCATCAAATCGGAGCGATGAACAACCGGCTGCTCGGCCACATTGGCTGCGGCAACGGCTGCGGCGGTTTTTCGTTGCTCTCGCCTGTTGGCATTCCAACCACGCACCGCCAAAAACGTCGCCACGGCCCAATAGGAAAATCTGACAACGAAAGTTAGCGCAGTGGCGTAGATCATAATGATCCCAACCAGTAAAAACTTTCCGATGCTGCGCAATTCCGGCCGGGTAAAGCCCAATGCAAACGCCGCCATCGCAAGTGCGGCAATCGCCATAAAAAACGCCATAACCTTCAAGCCAAGCGTCGCGTTAACCGGCACCACGCCCAAAACCGCGCCCAGGACCGTGTCACCGAACAAACCACCCAAGCCGAACGAATGTTTCCACGCAACGCCGGGAACATGGGTCGACATATAAACCGCACCTAATGCGATAGCGATTGGCGCGAAAATTGCACGCGCAAGCGCACGTTCCGCCCCGATGTGCAGAAGAAACCGCACACCCCAAGCCAGAAGTGCAATCGCAATGCCCCATGCGCCAGCGCCCGCAATAACGACCAAAGGCGACGCTACAGAGGCACCAAAACGACCAAGCAGATTTCGAACCGGACCGTCCGTCACCGACAACCAACTGGGATCATCCGCAGAATATGACCAGAGCGTCAGAGCAACCAAAAATCCGACCGTCATCAGGCCAAACCCAAAAAGTTCCTTGCCCCGCCGCTCGATGATGGCCTGCGTATTGCTATCCAAAAGGGGGTCGCGCCGTCGTGCCTGATAAGATGCCATTTTTGTTATCCTAGTGAGTATAGACAATCGCGCAGCTTGATCAGATCGCGCTGCACGTCGTCTTTTGGGGCCACCATGGCGACCCTTATGTAATTACTGCCCGGATTTTGTCCGTTAGTTTCGCGGCCAAGATATTCACCCGGCAAAACGCGAATTCCGGTTTCTTTCCAAAGTTTCAGTGTGGCTGCCTCGCTGTCATCAACCGGCAACCAAAGGAAAAGGCCCGCTTGTGGCGTGGACACACCCTGCTGGCCTGCAAAAACCTGATCTGCCATGTCGAATTTTTCGACGTAAAGCGCGCGATTGATCACCACATGTGTTTCGTCAGCCCATAATTTTTCAGACGCCCGCTGAAGCGGCAATGGAATCGGAGCCCCGGAATAGGCACGAAGTTTTTTGATTTCACCAATATTACCGGCACCACCCGCCACAAACCCCGAACGTAGCCCAGGCAGGCTTGACCGTTTGGATAGCGAGTGAAAAATCAGAATCCGCTCCAGATCTGCGCCAAGGTCAACTGCGATCTGCAATGCGCTTGGCGGCGGTGTATCGCGATAGATTTCCGAATAACATTCGTCAGAAAAAATCCTGAAATCATGCTTTTCTGCCAGTTTGATAAAACCTGCCAGATATTCCCGGTCCGCGACCGCGCCCTGTGGGTTTGACGGCGAACAAAGATATGCAATTTCAGCCCGATCAAGGACGTCGGCGGGAACCGAATGAAAATCCGGTAAAAACCCGGAACTTTCGGTGGCGGGGACGTAAACGATTTCGGCACCAACAGTTGCTGCTGCAATCGCATAGACCTGATAAAATGGATTGGGCACCAGAACGACGGGCCGTTTGCCCTGCTTTGTCTTCTCGGGGCAAAGCGCGATACAGGCATTAAACAGGCCTTCGCGGGTTCCGTTGAGCGAAACGACCTGAGTATCCGCATCCAGCGAAACATTAAATCGCTTGGAAATCCAATCCGAAATGGCCGCTCTTAGTTCTGGTGATCCGTCATTTGGCGGATAGCGGCCAAACTCGGCAGCGTTCTCGGCAATCACATCCGAAACCCAGCCGGGGAACGGGTGTTTTGGCTCGCCAATGCTCATGTGCACAACATCGCCACCCGGCGGATGCGGGTCGAGCAGCGCGCGCAAACGCGGAAATACGTATTCTGGCAGGTTCGAAAACCGCTCGGGAAACGCCATCTGTGCCTCAATTGTCGGGATCATTTCGTCCCGTTCAGATTAAGGATAGCTACAGACGTCACGGCGGTCCAGACAAACAGGGCTAAGTTCCGCATTTAACCCGATAAATTGTTGCTTTTAGGCCAGTGCCCTTTCAACGGCCACGCCCAGTCGCAACAGACGGCGCTCGCTGTTGGGTGGGGTCAGGAACATTATGCCGGTTGATGGCAGGCCCGTTGGGATCGTCAGACCGGCTAATCCAAACAGATTTCCGATCCGGGTGTTGCGCAATGCCAGCAGGTTTTCACCAACATAATATTCATGATCCGTCGCCAGTTTTTCCAGATTGGGCGGCAATATCGGCGCTGTCGGCAATATCACCGCATCAAAGGCTGCGACGGCCCGGTTCCACTGTTCCCGCAACACCATAAGTTCCTGCCAGGAAGCCACAAAATCGGCAGCCAAGATATCTCCGCCACCTCTGAAACGCTCGAGTATTTCGGCAAACATCTTGTCTGGGGCGGCCTCAATCTGGTTTTTCCATGTGCCATATGCCTCGGGCGCGAACAAAATCGGCGACAGAGCCAGCGCCTTGGCAACGCAAGGTATTTCAGCGCGAATAATCGTGGCGCCCGCCGCCTGCAGGCGCTGAACGGCGCTATTGAAACCGGCCAGCGGCTCTGCACGAATGTCATCAAGGGCGACGGTTTCCAATAGCAAAAACCGCTTTTTCGAAAGTGTCGCGCCTCGCAAATCGACAGGGGGATAACCACCGAGCGCCCCATACATCAGGCTCGCGTCCTCGACACTGCGACAAAGCGGGCCGATTGTGTCAAAACGACCTGCCAAAGGCACGACGCCGCGCAGGGGCAGTTGCCCGGATGTGGTTTTCAATCCGACCAGATCATTCCACACCGCCGGGATACGCACAGAGCCGCCGGTATCAGTGCCAACCGCAGCCGCGGCCAAACCAAAGGCAACCGATGTCGCAGCACCCGAAGATGACCCACCAGCGACCGCATCCGGATCATTCACACTGGGCGGTGTCTGTGTGATCGGATTATAGCCAAGGCCCGAGAATGCGAGTTCCGACATATGTGTCTTGCCAAGGCAAACCAGCCCCAGACTTGTCGCCGTTTCCAACACGTCCGCATCACGCGCCGGAACACGCCCTGCCAGCAGAGCCGAGCCGGCCTCTGTTGCCGTTCCTGCCGTATCAAAAAGATCCTTCCACGAGATCGGAACGCCATCCAACGGTGACAGCCGGTTGCCAGCTCTGGCACGCAATGCTGCTGCCCCAGCCTCGGCCAATGCCCGTTCCGGTGTCAGACGTGCATAAATCCGGCTCGATAGGGGATGTTCATCAATCGCATCAAGAAAGGTCTGCGCAAGCGCGACAGGGTCAATATCCTGCGCGCCAATCCCCCGACCCAATTCTGCGGCCGTCATGTGCAACCATTTCTGCGTCATCTGCGCCTCCACTATCCAAAACAAACGGTAGCGGCAGCACAACGCATGGACAATCCCGCCACGCTGCCCATATTCGAATTATGGCACTGGAATTTGATATCATTGTTGCAGGCGGCGGCTTGAACGGCTCGGCGCTGGCGTTAGCGCTGGCCCAAAGCGAGTTTTCGGTCGCACTGATCGATCCTTTGGAAGATCAGCTGGTCGTCGACGACGAATTTGACGGGCGCAGCTATGCATTGGCGGTAGCGTCACAGCGGCTTTTGGGGGCTATCGGTATCTGGGAACAGGTTGCCG
>JAHRVD010000258.1 GCA_019090845.1 Marinosulfonomonas sp. | reverse complement strand
GCGACCTAGAAAGACCTTGCAATACCATACCCCAGCAGAGAAATTTGAAACCTGTGTTGCAGCGACCCGTTGAAACCACAGGGACAAAGCCATCGTTTGGCAGTAACAACAATACGCCCTGAGAACTCCGGGCAATTTGTTTGACATTCAAGGTCAATAACAGGCACCTTTGTGCACATTGCACATGTGTCCCTAAGAATGAGACATCCATGGAATTACGGCAACTCCGGTATTTTATTGCCGTAGTGCAGGCACAGTCATTTTCACGGGCTGCTGTGGATCTGCATATAGCCCAATCAGCACTTAGTCGTCAGATCAAGAACCTGGAAAAAGAACTGGGTGTGACCTTGCTTATTCGGGGTGTCAAAAATCTCCATCTTACGGATGCGGGTAATTTGCTGTTCAAGCGCGCATTGGCAGTCACTCAGGACCTTAGCGACGTGACGCGCGAATTGCTGGCCCACCCGAACGTTCCCAAAGGCAATCTTCGTATTGGCGTGCTGCCGTTCACCGGTGAACTTCTTATGCCGCGAATTTTGCCCGGATTCACCCGGAAATATCCGGATGTGCGCATCCACCTGCGATCCGGTGTCAGCAGTTTCATCAATGACTGGCTGATGAAAGATCAAATTGATATCGGCATTCTGGACAGCTCACGCGCCGCCCCAAATCTGATTTCAGAAAAAATTGCTCAGGGACGTATGGTTGTGGTTCTGCCCAGCCCAGAGGCGTGCAAGCGCCTTGGGGTGCCTGAGAAAGAATTATACGAAGTCGAAGATTTGCGGCACGTGCCGCTGATCCTGACAAGTGCCGGTCATACCCAGCGCAAACTGATTGAAAAAGCCGCCTCTGAGCGGGGTTTCACCCCTAAAATCGCCCTTGAAGCCGACAATATCAGCATCATTGCCGCCTGCGTTCGCGCCGGTGTTGGCTGCACTGTGCTGGCCTATTCGGCCATACACAACGCGGTCATGCGTGGCGAGGTGCGCACCGCACCTTTGGTTAATCCTGAAATTTTTACAGATATTTCGATCATAACCAAAAGCGGCAGCCCGATGACGGCAGCGATGCAAACAATGATCTCGCATATAAAACAAGGTATCTGGGATTTGGCCGAGAATGACCGCCTGCCAGAACAATCTTTTCGCATCGTGACCAGACGGCCCAAATAGCCACTGGAACACTGACAAGCCGCATCAGCTATTGTATATCAATTTGAGATACCCTGTATCTCGGTTTCAGTGTTGGTCCGATTTTCCCTTTGCGCTACTGTGCAAATGAATCTCTATTATCGACCGGAAAACATAAAATATGGAACCGGTCACCACACGTCAAGTCGAGGCTTTGGGTTCAAAAACCCGATTGCACTTTTGCGATGCGAACAAGCAGATCAGGGTGCCAAAATATCAAATTTCTGGGAGGAAATATGCAACAGTTCAAGAAAAGTATGGTGTTGGCAAAGCGGCTTTTCGCCGGTGCGGCACTAAGTGCTCTCATGGCAATAACGCCGGGGTATGCACAGGAAACAATTAAAGTGGGCATGTTGATGACCCATGTCGGCGGGACCGGCTTGTTCGCCCGCGAACAGGCGCGTGCCGCCGAGCTTTATATCGAAGAAGTTAACAACAGCGGAGGCATCGACGGGCGCCAGATCGAATTGATCAGCTATGACACGGAAGGCAAAGCCGACCGGGCCGGAAATCTGTTCCGGCGTCTTGCCGAGGACGACGGCGTCGTTGCCGTGATCGGGCCGGACAGTGCCTATATTACTCTGGTCATCCAGGACGTGCCGACCAATGTTGGCGTCATGTCGGTTGCCGGTCCGGGCCTTTATGAAATGGTCAAATCCGAGAACCGCGGTTATCTGGTTTCGGCGTGGTCGGCCTATGCTTTTGCCGGCAGTCTGGCAATTGCCTATCATAAAGACCAATTCGGGGCCAAAAATGTCGGCATGATCACTACCGCCGATGGCATCGGCGAACGGATTGCCAGCACGGTGCAAAAGATCGGCGAAAAAATCGGCGTCAATGTCACCGTTGCCTCGCAGCCAGGAAGCGACCGGGATCTGCTACCTTCGTTGCGCCGTCTTGCTTCAGCCAACCCACCAATTGACGCATTATATGTGTTTGGCAGCGGTCCGTTCGGCAACATCGCTATGAATCAGGCGGAACTGGCCGGCATCGAAGTGCCAATATTTTACACCGGCGGCAACATAATCCCTGCTTTGGTCAAAAATCTGTCACCCGAGGCCGCCTCCCGGGTGTATTTCACCACTGCGCGTGGTGGCGTTTCTGTGGACACATTGCCGGCTGACGACCCTTATGTGGACGCGATCGGCACCTTTACTAAAGCCTTCGAAGCGAAGTTCGGTGAAGGCGTAACCTTCCCGGCTACTGTCGGCTATGACATGGCACATACGGTCATTGATGCGATCAAGAATGTCGGGACCGACCGCAAGGATATCGCCACCTATATCACCGAGAAACAACGGATTTCCGGGGTGCAGGGGGTCGAATTCGAACGGGTTGCCGGGGAAGGCTATGGCATTCATCCCAATGAGCTGATCATTGCCACGATCAAGGATGGCGGCTTTGCCTTTAAAGCTTATCTGAGTGACAGTCTGGAAAATGTCGG
The DNA here is from genome assembly GCA_019090845.1 of Marinosulfonomonas sp. Classification (GTDB taxonomy): domain Bacteria; phylum Pseudomonadota; class Alphaproteobacteria; order Rhodobacterales; family Rhodobacteraceae; genus NORP110. The sequence goes on along the minus strand of JAHRVD010000258.1, from coordinate 376 downwards.
GCTTACCAAGGACGTTCTTGACGAGCTGATGCGCGACGAGCAAATCCTGCCGAAATAGCTTAATAATGGAGCTTTTTTCGCAGATTATCATCACTGGCCTGGCCCAGGGAAGCATTTATGCAATCCTTGGGCTAGGCTTCGCAATTGTCGGTATGAGCACGCGGGTTCTGAACATTGCGCAAGGGGCCTATGCGCTGATCGGCGGGTTCCTGTTTTTGACCATTGCAAATTCATTTAACCTGCCTCTGGTTTTGACTTTTGCTCTTTGCATGGTCGCAGCAGCGGTGCTTGGGGTGATTACCGAACTGATTATCAATATCTCGGCCCGGCCCTGGAAGCCGGTGCCACATATCACCTCGGTGCTGGCGACACTTGC
>JAHRVD010000257.1 GCA_019090845.1 Marinosulfonomonas sp. | reverse complement strand
TTGTCAAATTCTCGGTAACGGATGATTTTGGAAATCTTATCAACCCGATGCTGGCCGAAGGTCAGGTGCATGGCGGTGTTGCGCAGGGCATTGGGCAGGCGATAAGCGAACATGTGGTCTATGACGAGGACGGGCAGTTGCTAAGCGCCACCTTCATGGATTACGCAATGCCCAGAGCGGACGACATGCCTTGGGTGAAATTTACCACTGAACCGGTGCCCTCAACGGCCAATCCCATGGGCATGAAGGGCTGCGGCGAGGCCGGCACTGTCGGCGCGCTGGCCGCGGTTTCAAATGCGGTGATGGATGTGGCCTGGGATCGGGGTATCCGGCAGGTTGATATGCCGTTCACGCCGCACCGGGTCTGGGCGATGTTGAATGGTGCGAAAGTTGCGGCTGAATGAAAAAATCAGGCGGTGGCTACGGCTACCGCCACGAATTCAGACAACCACGTCGCCGCACAAACGCGGCCGTGTCGACCATGTCGTAATTCTTGATGGCACGATGTCTTCGCTGGTGCCGGGGCAGGAAACCAACGCCGGGCTGGCCTATAAGTTGATCTGCGAGGCTGCGCATCCGGCGGGTGTATCTATCCGCTATGAGCAGGGCGTGCAGTGGATCAAATGGCGTGACACGCTTGATGTGATCGAGGGGCGCGGGATCAATCGGCAAATCTGTCGCTCTTATGGGTTCATCGCGTCGCGCTATCGGCCGGGTGACAGGATTTTCCTGCTAGGCTATTCGCGCGGGGCCTATGCGGTGCGCTCACTTGCGGGGATCATCGACCGGATCGGCCTGTTGCGCGCACAAGAGGCCACTGAACGCAATATTCGCCAGATTTACCGACTTTATCAGAAAGATCCCAACGGTCAGACGGCGAGCAAATTTGCCGCCGCCCATTGCCATGACGTCGTTCCAATTGAGATGGTCGGCGTCTGGGATACCGTGCGCGCATTGGGCATTCACTGGCCGCTTTTGTGGCGGTTTTCGCGGGTGTTGCATGAGTTTCACAGCGCTCATTTAGGCGATGCGGTACGGCATGGTTTTCACGCGCTGGCGCTGGATGAACGCCGGTTGGTCTATGCGCCGGTGATGTGGGAAAGCCGCCCGGACTGGGACGGTGTAATGGAGCAGATGTGGTTTCGCGGAACCCATGGGGATATCGGTGGGCAGCTAAGCGGGATTGAAAGGGCACGTCCGCTGGCCAACATACCTTTGGTCTGGATGATGGAAAAAGCCCAGGCCTGCGGGCTGGCGCTGCCCGACGGCTGGCAGGACCGATTTTTTCAGGATGTCAGGGTGCGTTCGATTGGAATTTTGCGGGGCTGGAGCCTTATTTTCGTGCGCAGGCGAAAACGGCTTGTCGGGGTCGATCCGAGCGAGAAAATTCACCCTTCGGCAATTGGATCATTCCGGCTTCATGATAAGGCAGGTCGCTGAGCCGGTTGCATAAAGCCGCCCGTCCGCCGCTCCGCGAACCTCGCCATTGGCAACGCTTGTCGTGCGCCCGGCGTGCTGCACGATGCCTGTGGCAACAACTTCGGTTCCCAAAGGGACCGCGCGGGTGATATTTACCTTATATTCCAAGGTGGTATAAAAACTTCCCTTTGGAACCTCGGTCATCGCAGCGCAGGACATGCAACTGTCCAGCAACGTGCCATACCAGCCGCCATGCACGCCGCCCGTGGGGTTACAGTGGGCAAATTCAGCAACCGCGCGCATCACAACTCGACCCTTTTCCACCTCATCTGTCCAAAAACCCATGCTTTGGGAAATCGGTGGCGGGGCCAACGTCCCTGCATGAACGCCAAGCATGAAGTCAAGGCCCGACATCGACAATATCTTTGCCGAATTCGGTAAATCTGCGGGGGTTATTTTTTCCCGTGGCGGACGCATTCAAACTCTCCTGTAATTGTCGGAAAGTTATGTCGCTTTAAAACGTGGCGTGCAACCGGATGTCAGGCCACATCTTCCAATGCTGCTTGTGGCGCCAGACCAAGCGCATGGATCACATCGCGCGTCAGGGTCGGCTTGTTAAGCGTATAGAAATGCAGGTTTTCTACGCCACCGTCGATCAGCTCTGAACACAACTCGGTGCAAACGGAGGTCGCCAGCAGATCGTGACGGTCGTCGCGAATAGCCGCGGTGAAAGCATCGTTCAGCCAGTCGGGAACCGAGGCGCCGCAACGCTGGGCAAACGCCCGCATACCTTTCCAGTTCTCGATCGGCAGAATGCCGGGGATAATCGGCGCTTCGATCCCGGCGGCATTACATTTGTCGCGGAAGCGAAAGAATGTATCGGCCTCAAAAAAGAACTGGGTGATCGCCGAACCGGCGCCGGCATCAATCTTGCGCTTTAGCCAGTCGATGTCGCCGTCGGCGGATCGGGCGTCGGGATGGGGGTCGGGATAGGCACTGACGCGGATATTGAAATCACCGGTGTCGGCCAGTGCGCCTACCAACTCGCAGGCGTCTTTGAAACCTTCCGGGTGGGGCGTGAAACCGTTTTCGCCCTTGGGGGGGTCGCCACGCAGGGCGACGATTTCATTTATTCCGGCGGCCGCGTAACTTTTTGCAATTTCAAGGGTTTCTTCACGTGTTGCATCGACGCAAGTCAGATGCGCGGCAACCGTCAGGCCGTAATTCTTGCCAATCGTCGTCACTGCCTCATGGGTCAGTTTGCGCGTCGTGCCGCCTGCGCCATAGGTAACAGACACAAATTCCGGGCCAAGTGGCGCCAGCGTTTGCACAGTGTCCCAAAGACGAAACGAGCCGTCCAACGACTTTGGTGGAAAAAACTCAAACGAAATACGCGGCTTGGCCATGACATTATCCTTTTGCATCACCTCTTGTCTCACATTGCGGGTTGTGAAACAAATTCATAATTCTCATTAACTTCATGAGTTTTATCACAAATGCACATCGAGTTTCGCCACCTTCGCACAATCAAAGCCATCCATGACGCCGGCGGGTTGGCTAAGGCGGCGGGTGTTTTGAACATAACACAATCGGCGCTGTCACACCAGATCAAGGGGCTCGAGGATCAGGCCGGGGTGGATTTGTTTGTGCGTCGGTCCAAGCCGCTGAAACTGTCGGCAGCCGGGTTTAAGTTGTTGAAACTAGCAGAAAAAATATTGCCAGAGATTGAGGCGATGGAACAGGACTTTGCCGGTCTTCAGGCCGGAAAATCCGGACGGCTACACATCGCGATCGAATGCCATGCCTGCTTTGAATGGTTGTTCCCGGTGCTTGAAGAGTTCCGAAAATCCTGGCCCGACGTGGATGTAGATATCCGCCCCGGTCTGGCGTTTGGCGCGCTGCCTGCTTTGCAGCGTGAAGAGGTCGATCTGGTCATTTCGTCCGACCCCGAAGACCTTGAAGGTATCGATTTTACGCCACTATTTGACTATTCTCCGGTCTTTGTTGCCTCATCGGAACATCCGCTGGCGGCCAAGGAATACATTGAAGCCGAGGATTTTCGCGGTGAAGTGCTGATTGCTTACCCGGTAGATCGTTCGCGGTTGGATATTTTCAGCCAGCTATTGTTGCCCGCCAAGGTAGAGCCTAAGGCCCTGCGCCGGGTCGAACTGACGGCGATGATCCTGCTATTGGTCGCCTCGAACCGCGGGGTGACGGTTCTGCCCGACTGGGTGTTACGGGAAATAAAATTCAGCTCGGATTATATCACCCGCCCGATTACCAAAACCGGAATAACCCGGCGCATGTACGCCGCGACCCGCAGTGATGACACCACCAAAGCGTTCATGTCCAACCTGATCCGGCTGGCACGCACCGAACCGGTCAAGCTGCAACGGGCGTGACCCGGCAAACCAGCCCTTGGCAATCGGCCACGGCAGGCTTATACGCGCGGACTTGGAATTTCAGGAGTTTTTGCCATGCAGGGCAGCGCAAACCTTAACCTTATGATAAAGGCCGCGCGGGTCGCCGGACGCTCGCTGAGCAAGGATTTTCGCGAGGTCGAGAACCTTCAGGTGTCGATGAAAGGCGCTGGTGATTTTGTCAGCAAGGCCGATTTCGCAGCTGAAGCGATCATCAAGGAAGAATTGGTTGGTGGTCGTCCGAATTATGGCTGGTGCGCCGAAGAAAGCGACGAGCAAAAGGGCAAAGACCCAACCCGGCGCTGGATCGTTGATCCGCTGGATGGCACGACGAACTTTTTGCACGGTCTGCCCCATTGGGCTGTGTCCATCGGCCTTGAATTCAAGGGTGAAATTGTTTCGGCCGTTGTCTATGACCCCACCAAGGACGAAATGTTCGTCGCCGAAAAAGGGCAGGGTGCGTGGATGAACGAAAGCCGCCTGCGGGTGTCGGCGCGAACCAAAATGATTGAATCGATCTTTGCTACCGGCGTGCCTTTTGGTGGCCGCGTTGATTTGCCCGATACATTGCAGGATATCGCACGTCTAGCGCCCACCTGTGCCGGGATCCGGCGTTGGGGCTCGGCTGCACTTGATTTGGCTTATGTCGCGGCGGGGCGTTATGACGGGTATTGGGAACGAAACCTGAATGCCTGGGACATCGCAGCCGGTGTTTTGATCGCGCGTGAAGCAGGCGGGCTGGTTGAGCCGCTGGATAAATCCGGTGATCTGCTTGGCGATGGTCATGTGATTTGCGCCTCGGAACCGATCTTTAATCAGTTTTCCAAAGTGATCCGCACAACCTGATCCTTTAGCGGTCGGCCGGGTGGTTTATCCCGTCGGCCCAGGGCACATCGCCCAGATCGGCCGGATTAACCCCTTCAAGGGCGGCGGCATTAACGCCAAATTCATTTGGGTTGGAGCGGCGCTGGTGGTGGGTGTAGTTCCCGCACACCGAACAAAAGTAATGTTTCGCAGTATTTGTGCCCCATTGATACAGCGTCAGCTTGTCGCTGCCTTTCACAATTCGAACACCATTGAGTGGTGCGGACACCGCAATCGCCCCACGACGCGCACAAAACGAACAATTGCACCGACGCGCGGTGTTCAGCCCGTCGGTAAGATCAACCGCCAGTTCGACAGCGCCGCAATGGCAGGTAAGGCGATGGGACATCAGCGTCTTTTGACGCGCGGAATGCGCGATTTGGTCAGTTCATATTCTGCATCCGGGTGCGGTGGACGTCCGGCGTTCGTGCGCCAATACGCAGCCCCCCCGCGTTTGCGCCAAAGCGGCAGGACATAAACGAACCCCAGCACAAAACCACCCGCATGGGCCCAATATGCAACGCCGCCGCCGCTGACGTCGGCCGTCAGGCCAGAAAACAGCTGCAAAGCGAACCAAAGGCCCAGCATGACCCAGGCTGGAACGGGGAAGACCTTGAAAAAAATGATGAAAATGAACAGGATATCGACACGCGCGCGCGGGAACAGCAGCAGGTATCCGCCCAGAATTCCGGCAATAGCGCCGGACGCACCTACCGTTGGTATGCCCGAATGAGGTTCAAAAACGACCTGCGCAAGGTCTGCCCCGGCACCGCAAATGACGTAGAATATCAGAAAGCCTGCGTGGCCAAGTTGTTCTTCCAGATTGTCGCCGAAAATCCAGAGAAACAGCATGTTTCCCGCCAGATGCATCACTCCTGCATGCAGGAACAATGAACTGACCAGCGTGTGCCAGCCTTCGCCGGCAGTAATTCGTGCCGGGATCATTGCCCAGTCGTTGTAAAAAGCCCCCAGCGCCCCGTTGTCGGCGTGCAGACCCAGTGTGGCGAGATAGATGATCACATTCGCTGCAATCAGGGTGTAGACGACATAGGGCGTTTGCCCGGACGGGTTGTGATCTTTAATTGGAAACATGACGTCAGTTTGCCCGCGCGCGACCTGTGGTCAAGGTGATATAGTGATCGGCGCGAAATATTCGCCCGATGATTGCTTGCCTCTGTGTGCCAAATCACTATGTTCGCCCGGCCTGAACCCCGATGCGGCTTGCGCGGTCAAACGGGGCGCCCAAACTGGGCCGGTTTGGCAGGCTGCGGGCGTGATGGAATGGTAGACATAAGAGACTTAAAATCTCTGGGCCGAAAGGCCGTGCGGGTTCGAGTCCCGCCGCCCGCACCAAACT
>JAHRVD010000256.1 GCA_019090845.1 Marinosulfonomonas sp. | reverse complement strand
ACGTGGCCGATTGTGCCGATGTTGACGTGCGGCTTATTACGTTCAAACTTTTCCTTTGCCATGCCGTATGGTCCTTATCGTGTTGGGGCCACATGGCCCAATTGAACATCGCGCGCTCGGTAAGCGACACGAGCAGAAAAATCAAGCGTCAGTTGTCCGGAACTTCTGCCGCAGGTGCCGCTGCGGGCAATGGCGGCAACCCGATCCATTCTGGATTTTCTAAAATCCACTTCTGGATACTGCGCGCGGCGTTGTTTGTCAGATTCTCAAGTTGCTTTGCTTTATTTTGCGTCAGTCCCGAACTAAGCAGCGTTTTTTCTGACAGTCCTTCAAATACCGTGAAGGCTTTTTCTTCTTCATTCAGCTTTGTGCCGGTTTCATCGTCCCAAAGTGTCACAGTCACGACAAGCACCGACTTGGGTTTGAACACGATAGGGACACCCGGCAGCGCCAACACATAGGCGTCTATTTTGGCGCCAATATTATAGAACTTTTCGCCTTCATAACCGCCCAGCCGATGCGACAGCGCAAGCGTCAGCGCATCTTTCAGTTCGTCATCTTCCACGGTGCGCGAAAACGGTCCGATCGTGGGTTCGGATACAACAACGATATTGTGCCCAAGGCGAAAATCACCCATCGCGACCGGTGGTTCATCTATTGTTGCCTGGGAAGCACAACCAGCCAGCACCAAGAATGCAGCACCCGTCACTGTAAGCCGAAAAAAATTCATCATCGCTCAAACCTCGTTTGTTTGCCGAGTAATTAGCTGACGGCTCAATACAACGCAATCCACGCGATGGTTCTGGGCCAAACCCCGCTCGCGCGCCCGACTGCTGCCAGATGTCCTAAGTGAACAGGTTTTCACGAGGGAACCCGCGCGGCGCCATCCGCCCGGCGCCCGCACGTTTTCCAAGCCATTCAACCAGTTCTGTCTCAGTGCGCGTCCGACCCGCTGGATCACGCCAGCTTAGGCCCTCGCTGTAGGTAAACGTCGTGGCATCCGATAGCCCGCCGTCTTTGTATTTTTGCATCCGAACGCCCTTACCCCGGCCCATTTCGGGCAGTTCATCCAATGCAAAAATCAGAACTTTACGGTTTTCGCCAACACAGGCCACATGATCGCCGGTAACGGCCCGACAAACGCCCGCCTTCACATCATTCTTGACGTTAAGAACCTGCTTGCCAGTCCGGGTCTGGGCCAAAACATCATTTTCCGGCACGACAAACCCGTCACCAGCCGAGGACGCCACAAGCAACTTGCGACCAGCAACATGAATGAACAGATCAACGATATCAGCCTCGTTCGGCAAATCGACGATCAGGCGAACCGGTTCGCCCATTCCACGACCACCGGGCAGGTTGGCGGCGAGCAAAGTGTAAAATCTACCGTTAGTTCCAAACAGAACAATCTTGTCCGTAGTTTCGGCGTGAAACGCAAAGCGTTCCTCGTCGCCGTCCTTGAACTTCATGTCTTTGCTCAGATCAATATGGCCCTTCATCGACCGTATCCATCCCATCTTTGAACAGACGATCGTCACCGGTTCGCGGTCGATCATAGCTTCGAGCGGCACGTCTTCAAACTCGGTTGCCTGAGCAAACTGCGTGCGCCGCGCGCCGCCTTCATAATCTTTGCCAAACAGTTTTTTCGTCTCGCGCAACTGCTCGCTGATCCGCGCCCACTGCAGCGCCTCGTTTTCCAGCAAATCTTCCAACCCGGCGCGCTCCAGCATCAACTCGTCCCGCTCGCGTTGCAACTCTATCTCTTCCAGCCGCCGCAGAGAGCGCAGGCGCATATTCAAGATTGCATCGGCCTGCACTTCGCTTAACGATGGCTCTGCATCCGACGCAAGATCGCGCAGGGTTAAAGGAGAGACATAGTCTTTTTCGGATGCCGCCCGCGCCTGTGGCGTCGCCCAGTCCTCGAACATCAGCCCGGCTTTGGGATCGTCATCATAGCGGATAATATCGATAACCCGGTCAAGATTGAGAAAGGCAACAATGAAGCCTTCCAGCACTTCTAAACGGTGATCGATTTTCTCCAGTCGAAATACCGAGCGCCGTTGCAGAACTTCACGCCGATGATCAATAAAGGCGCGCAGGACTTCTTTCATGCTGCACACTTTGGGCGTCAGCCCATCAATCAGCACGTTCATGTTCAGGCTGAACCGAACCTCAAGATCCGAATTGCGCAGCAACATACCCATCAAAACATCCGCATCGACATTCTTTGAGCGCGGTTCCAGCACAATGCGGATATCTTCAGCGCTTTCATCCCGGACATCAGCCAGAATGGGGATTTTTTTGACCTGTATAAGTTCGGCCAGTTTTTCGATCAGCCGCGATTTCTGCACCTGATAGGGAATTTCAGTGACCACGACCTGCCATTGACCACGGCCCAGATCCTCGATCTCCCACTTTGCCCGCAAACGGAAAGAACCCCGCCCGGTGCGATAAGCCTCTAGGATATTTTCGCGCGGCTCAACAATCACACCGCCGGTCGGAAAGTCTGGCCCCGGAACATATTCGATCAGCGTTTCGTCGCGGGCATTGGGCGCTTTGATAAGATGTAGGCAAGCGTCACAAAGCTCGACGATATTGTGAGGCGGAATATTGGTGGCCATCCCAACGGCAATTCCGGTCGAGCCATTGGCCAGCAGGTTGGGATAACTCGCAGGTAAAACCACCGGCTCGCTTAGCGTGCCATCATAGTTATCGCGAAAATCGACTGCGTTTTCGTCCAGCCCGTTAAGCAGCGCTTCGGCCGCAACGGTCATCCGGGCCTCGGTGTAACGCGCTGCGGCCGGGTTATCGCCATCGATATTGCCGAAATTGCCCTGCCCGTCGACCAGCGGATAACGAACGTTGAAATCCTGCGCCAGACGCGCCATCGCGTCATAGATCGCAGCGTCCCCATGCGGATGGTAGTTGCCCATCACATCGCCGCTGATTTTTGCAGACTTCCGAAATCCGCCACCCGACGCCAATCGCAATTCCCGCATTGCGTACAAAATCCGGCGGTGAACCGGCTTCAGGCCGTCGCGCGCATCCGGCAGGGCCCGATGCATGATCGTGCTTAGCGCATAGGTCAGATAGCGTTCGCCAATTGCCCGGCGCAGTGGCTCGGACACTTCCATCGGTCCGGTTGTGGGGGCTTTGGTGGTTTCGCTCATATTTGGTGTGATAGCTTTGCCTGTTGGCAGGGTAAAGCGAGCTTGTGCGAAATTACCCGAAGATTTCCCCACGACAAATTGTGCGAATCAATTATACAACGCCCCTGTATGTTGCGAGGCCACCACTTTGATCCGATTGACCATCCTTTTGATCCTTTGTTTGTTCGGCGCGATGTATCTTGCCGACAACCTGCCCGTGCCTGCGCCAAAACCCGTTGCGGCAGTTGAGCCTGCTCAACCTGTCGATCCGGCAGATGCTGCCCCGGCTGTTGCCGCCGTCACCTTGCCCACACCGGCCACCGTTGCGAGCGACCCGGATACCGCTTATTTTTCCACACCTCGAATGGTGCTGCCGGACGGAACACTCATGGCGGCCCCTGTAGCCAAGGCCCCGCCAAACGAAACGGTAAACGTGGTGCCTGAAAAACCCGATCAAACGGCCACGATCCGTTTTGTAACCAGCAAGCGGGTGAATGTCCGCGCGGGCCCCTCGACCCAATTTGAAGTTGTCGATCAGGTGCTGTTTGCGGACGCCGTCGAAATCGTCGGCGACCCAACCGGCGAATGGGTCCATATTCGCATCCAAGGCGACGGTGTCGACGGATATATGGCCAGCCGCTTTCTGCAAGTTAGCGCCCCAACGCGGTAGCCGCAGGAAATAGCGATTGCCCGCCCGCGCTCTACCCGTTTAGACAGGGCGAAAAGGCAGGCTATGACAGGCAAATCAATCTTAATCACCGGATGCTCATCGGGTATCGGTTATGACGCGGCGCATACGTTATCGGCCAGTGGATGGCGGGTTTTCGCTACCTGTCGTAGCGAAGCCGACTGTGCCCGACTGCGCAACGAAGGACTTGATAGCTTTCCGCTGGATTACGAGGACCCCGACTCGATCGCCTCTGCCGTGGATGAAGTCCTTGAGCGCACAGGCGGCAAGCTTGATGCGTTGTTCAATAACGGGGCCTACGCCATTCCCGCCCCTGTCGAGGACATCCCGCGCGAGGCGATGCGCGCAATTTTTGAAGCCAACCTGTTTGGCTATCACGACCTGACCTGCCGGGTGATCCCGATCATGCGGGCGCAGGGGCATGGGCGGATCATCAATTGTTCGTCGGTGCTTGGCCTGTTGGCGATGCGCTGGCGTGGTGCCTACAATGCAACTAAATTCGCGCTAGAGGCGCTGTCAGACACCTTGCGGCTGGAAATGCGGGGGACTGGCATTCATGTCTGCCTGATCGAACCGGGGCCAATCGACACGAAATTCCGCACCAACGCGATCAAACAATTCGACAAATGGATCGACTGGAAAAATTCAGCGCGCGCGGACCAATATAAGACCGATTTACTGGATCAGCTTAAAACGGGCAGCGATGGCAATGCTTTTGAACTTGCTCCGTCAGCCGTTACGGCCAAACTGATCCGTGCGCTTCAATCGCCCCGCCCAAAGGCACGCTATTTCGTGACAATCCCGACCTATGGCGCAAATATTATGCGCCGGTTTTTTCCGACACGGATATTGGACTGGCTGTTGTCGCGCGGTTAGCGGCGAATTGACCATTCGCAATTGCGCGAAAAACCGCTACATTTTAATTGAATGCAACGGCGAAAGAACTTCATATGAAAGACGATCCCCTTTTCATTATTGTCGCCATCGCTGTTTTCGTGGTGCTGGCCATCTTAATGGTTGGCATAGGCGGGTTTGCCAAAGGCGGCGAATTCAACCGCAAACATGCAAATCGCCTTATGCGATATCGCATTTACGCACAGGCCTTTGCGGTGGTTTTGATAATCGCGTTTGTCTTGATCCGCCGCAGCGGGGGCTAAAATGGTCGTTCTAAACAAGATTTACACCAAGACCGGCGACGCTGGCGAAACAGCCCTTGGTAGCGGGGCCCGAGTCTCAAAACATTCCCTGCGCGTTACCGCCTACGGAACTGTCGACGAAACGAACGCCGTCATCGGCGTGGCCCGTCTGCACGCAACGGGCGCACTGGATAGTCAGTTGGCAATGATTCAGAATGACATGTTCGACCTTGGGGCCGACCTTTGCCGCCCGGAAATGGAAAAAGACGCCGAAGCGGAATACCCGCCGCTCAGGGTGACGGATGCACAGGTATCGCGACTCGAATCCGAGATTGACGCGATGAACGACGTGCTGGAACCGCTTCGTTCCTTTATTCTGCCCGGCGGCTCTGCCCAAGCGGCACATCTGCATATGTGCCGGACGGTATCGCGTCGCGCCGAACGGCTGGCTGTCGAGCTTGCCGATTCTGAGCCGGTTAATCCGGCGGTTGTAAAATACCTAAATCGCTTGTCAGACTGGTTTTTTGTCGCCGCTCGCATGGCAAATGACGAGGGCCGCGCCGATGTCCTTTGGGTTCCGGGCGCAAACAGGTAACCTTCCAAATCCCATCCCATATGAATTCAATGACGGGCAGCGGCGATTTAGCACTGTTTTCTGACGCCATGACCGGATAACAACCCCCCGAAAGACGAAATGGCCGGAATACGCTGGCCAAACTATGGAGAATTTTCGAATGAAAATACTGGTGCCTGTAAAACGGGTTATTGACTACAACGTGAAGGTCCGCGTCAAATCTGACGGGACCGGCGTTGATCTTGCCAATGTAAAGATGTCGATGAACCCTTTTGACGAAATTGCAGTCGAAGAGGCGATCCGCCTGAAAGAAGCCGGAAAAGCCGATGAAATCATCGCCGTTTCCATCGGTGTGAAGCAAGCGCAGGAAACTCTGCGCACGGCTTTGGCCATGGGCGCGGACCGGGCTATTCTGGTGATTGCCGCAGATGATGTTCATCAGGACATCGAACCGCTCGCCGTTGCAAAGATACTGAAGGCCATTGCTGACGAAGAACAGCCGGGCCTCGTTCTGGCCGGTAAGCAGGCAATTGACAACGACATGAATGCAACCGGCCAGATGCTGGCAGCTTTGCTTGGCTGGAGCCAGGCGACTTTTGTTTCCGAGTTGGACGTGGAAAGCGATAGCGCCACCGTAACACGCGAAGTCGACGGCGGCCTGCAAACCATCAAGGTCAAAATGCCTGCAATCGTCACTGTTGACCTGCGGCTGAACGAGCCGCGCTATGCAAGCCTGCCTAACATCATGAAGGCCAAGAAAAAGCAGCTGGACGAGAAAACAGCCGCTGATTACGGCGTCGATGTCACACCGCGCCTTACTATCGTTTCCACAACGGAACCGGAATCCCGCAAAGCGGGCGAGATGGTCGAATCGGTAGAAGAACTTGTTGCGAAACTCAAAGATGCGGGAGCTGTCTGATGGCTGTATTACTTCTAGCAGAAGTCAACGGCGGCGAGCTGTCTGTTGATGCAACTGCCAAAACCGTAACTGCTGCGAAAGCCCTTGGCGACATCACGGTGCTTTGTGCCGGT
>JAHRVD010000255.1 GCA_019090845.1 Marinosulfonomonas sp. | reverse complement strand
GTGTAAAACGCCGCCGACTGATGCGGATTTTCGCCGTATCGCAACTGTTGCGACAGTTCCCCGGCAAACGCCCGGCGGCGGGGAACATCCTGACCAATGGCATCTGCCATCCAGTTGGAAACCGCAGCATCATAGGCGGCTGTTCTGGCATAGGCCGTTTGCGCCAGTCTTTGGCGAAACTCTAAACCCGTGCGCCCATCATTTTCAGCAAGCTCGCCAAGCAGCGCATCATAATCTGCGACGTCGACAACGACATTCACAAAGCCGTGGTTTTTTGCAGCCGCGCGGATCATAGCAGGCCCGCCAATGTCGATGTTTTCGATACAGGTGTCATAGTCCGCACCTTTGGCGACCGTATCTTCAAAGGGGTAAAGGTTCACGATCAGAATATCGATCGGTTCAATGCCATGTGTTTTCATCGCTTCCACATGATCCGGGTTGTCGCGCAATGCCAGCAATCCACCATGCACGCCGGGATGCAGCGTTTTAACCCGGCCATCCATCATCTCGGGAAATCCGGTGACGTCTGAAACATCACGGACCACGAACCCGGCGTCCCGCAGCAAAGCGGACGTGCCACCGGTCGACAGTAATTCAACGCCATACGCGACCAGCCCTTTGGCAAGCTCCAGCAGGCCGGTTTTGTCGGATACGGATAATAATGCGCGACGCGCAGCCACAAGTTCAGTCATGCGTTTCCCCCAAGAAACAAATCAAGCTGGTCCGACATTTTCCTCGCGCACAAGATCGCGCACTGTATCAGGCGTTTCGCGCGCTTTGGCCAATGTCCAACGTATGCGCGTCGCATACTCCAACGCCGAGGCAGATAGAACCGCCTGTTTCGTCGCACGCACTTTCAGTCGGCCTTTTTCAAGGAATACACTTGGCTCAAGGCTTAGTTTGGCTGCACCGTCATGGCGAAGAACCCAGATTTCACCGCTTTTCAGGGCCATGGAAATTGCAGTTCCGCCCATGTCCAGATCGGCATCAACGTCCGGATGCAAATGGAACCTTATCTTGAACGGAATGCCCTGCAGGTGCAGGCGATCCTGCGCCCTATCAAAAAGGTGTTCATCTGAATTCTCGATAGCGGCCAATGTGTCTTCGCCCGCAATCGCGCGGCCATTGGCGGCCAGCTCGATTTGGCGAATATGTGTCAGCCCATGCGTTGGCAGATACCCGTCATGACCAACGACAATTCCGTGCGAGCCTTCGTCTGCCAGATATTGAACCCTGACATCACCCGGCGCTTGGCCCAGCAGTTCGCGCTCATGCCCACCAATCAACCCTTTGCGCCCCAACCGGGATGATGAAAACCCGTCGATTGCCAACGTTGAATGCGAAGCCGTGGCACGCCCGGCGCGAAACCACTCGCTGCCAAAACTGGTGCCAGAGCCGCAATTTACGATCAGCGGTCGTCTGCCCGAGGTAAGTTCAAACGCCAGCGTCGATGCATGTGCGTTGTATGAAGACAGCCCGGCAGGTGGCCTTGTTGCGTCCAGAATTACGCTGGTTCGCCCGCTATGCAGACGTGCGTATCCCATCGACAATCCGTCCATTGTCGCAGATTTCACACCAGAGGTTGCCAAAGCGTGATCCAGCCGTCCCTCGGCACCACGGCCACCGCCGTGAAACCGGGCCAACCCGCCATCGCTGTGGCGCAGCATTCGCAAAGCGGGTGCAATCCGCCCGATCGCCTGCAGATGATCCGGGCCGGCCATTTTCCCAGCCTCGGCAAGTGCTGTGGCAGCCCAGTTCAACAAAGTGAAAACTTCCAGTAATTCTTCGGGATTTCGGGTAGGTATGCCACCCTCGGCGTCAATCTGCTCGCGACATTCCCGCGCCAGCGCCTTTATCGCAGGGGCAACATATGACCCCATCCCGGTCAATGCGAGCCCGGCATAGATCAAGCCAGTCAGGGCTTCAAATCTTGGCAGGCCCGCCGATGCCGCGTGCCAACGCTTGGACAAAAAGATCGTTTGTTGAGCAAGGGACGAATAATACGCCAGCGACATATCACGCGGTTGACCGTTCAGCAGAAATATCGCGTGGTTGATCCATCGCACCAATCGGCGACCCGTAAGGTCTGGTGTCCAACCTGCTCCGTTACCGCGACCGTAACGCTCGATCCATTCTATCAGCCAGTTTTGCGCCCGGTCCCGTGCTGCAATATCCCCAGTGGCGGCCAGATCATCCAGCCAAGTAAAGCCCTGAATTTCTTCTTCGAACTGCGGATCAATGTCGGGCAATTGCCAGATTGATTTTTCCGGCTCTACGACCAGCGTTCCGGCAAAAAGGAAGTTCCCGGCACTTAGCTGGCGTCCTTTTGCAAACGACCCTATTGTTCGGGGCTCTGGCTGTGAAACGAACCCCGTTGCCGGACGTGCACGGGCAGAACGCCGTGCATGCCAACGGTTCATCCAGCGCGTCCTGCGCGCCGACCAATAGTCCAAATTGTTCACTGGCCCTGCCTCGACTCTGAGCCGGATCCTTTGCGGACCCTCTTTTCAGGCACAATACCGACAGTGGTCGATTCTGTCATTGACCAAATTTTTATCCAGCGGGCTTTTGCAGAATTGTCATGAAGAAACCGTCCATTCCGCCCAGTTCAGGCCAGAAATCCGGCCGTGTGCGGATGCCAAATTCATTGCACCATTCGTCCGGCACACCCGGTAAGGACAGGTTTTTCGACATCACGCGCAGGCCCGGATGACGCCCAAGCGCATCTTTGATCTGCTCGTCACCCTCGTCGAACAAAAGGCTGCATGTGCAGAAAACCAAGCGCCCGCCCGGTGCAAGCAGTGACAAAGCATGATCCAGCATCTTTTCCTGCATCTCAAACAGCGCCTGAAATCCTTCACTGTTTTTGGCATAAGGCAGATCAGGATGGCGACGGATCGTGCCCGTTGCCGAGCAAGGCGCATCCAGCAAGATCGCGTCAAATGGCTTGGCCTGATATTTGAAGACATCGCCCACGACCAGTTCCGCCGACAGGCCTGTGCGATCCAAATTCTCCTGCACGCGTTTCATCCGCGTCGCAGATATATCGAGCGCCGTAACGGCGCCGCCCGCTGCTGCCAACTGCATGGTCTTGCCGCCGGGTGCTGCACACAGATCAAGCACCCGCTCGCCCTTTTTCACCGCCAACAGTTTGGCGGGCAGTGCCGCAGCACCATCCTGCACCCACCAATCGCCCGCCTCGTAGCCGGGCAATGACGTGACCTGCACATTTTTGTCGATCCGAACCGAGCCAGTAGGTAAAACAACGCCACCCAAGGCTGTCGCCAGCGCGTCAGGGTCAGATTTTGGTGTGATATCAAGCGGCGCGCCGTTTGAATGGGCCAGTTCAATCGCACTGATCGTGGCCTTCCCAAAATCGCCGATCAGCGGCTTTCGTAACCATTTGGGCAATTGTGGCGGCGGCAGCTTTGACCATTTCTCGGTGCCGTCCTTAGCTACGTTGCGCAAAACTGCGTTAACCAAACCTTTGAACGACTTGCCTTTGGGCTGGCGTTGCACAATCTCAACTGCTGAATTCACAACCCCATGGGGTGCAGAATTTTCCTGACAAATCTCGACCACTGCCAGACGAAGGACGTTCAGAACCTCTGGTGGTGGACGCTTTCGCAGATGCGGGCCAAGGATGCGGTCCGAACGATCCATCCAACGCAAGCAGGAATGTGCCAACCGCCCGGCCCTTGCGCGATCTTCTGGCGTCAGCTTTTCCAGCGCCATTGGCAATTTTTCTGATAACAGATGCCCTTGGATGGTCACCGCATTTACCAAACGTGCCGCCGCGAGACGGGGTGCAAGTCCCAAGCTATCCATTTAGTTCCCGTATCTTGAATGCATCCCCGCCGCCCTATATCACACACCTGATCTGAACAAGCGTGTCCAATGACAAACAACAAAGATAAAACCGATATTCCGCCCGCCGCCCAACGCGCATTAGCCGAGGCCCAGGCCCGGCGTGAAACTGCGACGCAGAAAAAACCTGCGCCAGAATTGGGTGGCCGGGACGGGCCAGAACCTGTCCGCTATGGCGATTGGGAAAAGAACGGTATCGCGGTCGATTTCTAAGGCGTCAAAGGCCCAGCACATCGAACATGTCGTAAGCGCCGGGATTTTTGCCCTGTCCCCAAGCTGCGGCTCGCAAAGCACCCTTGGCAAACAGGCTTCGGTCGGTCGCTATGTGGCGCAATACAATTCGTTCGCCTGCCCCAGCAAATATCACGTCATGTTCACCCACGATGTCGCCGCCACGAATTGCGGAAAAACCGATATCGCCGCGCTTGCGCGCGCCGGTTATTCCATCGCGCCCACGATCAGACACCTCATCCAGATCAACACCGCGTCCATCCGCTGCCGCGTGGCCTAGCATTAATGCTGTGCCAGATGGTGCATCAACCTTTTGATTGTGATGGGCCTCGACAATTTCAATGTCAAAGTCTTCGTCAAGTGCTGCGGAAACCATGCTGGTCAGTTTGGTCAGCAGGTTGACACCCAGGCTCATATTCCCGGCCCGCACAATTACTGCGTCCTGCGCGGCTGCGTCCAGTTTGGCGATGTCATCGTCGGACAGGCCCGTCGTTCCGATCACGTGAACCGCGCGCACTTGCGCAGCAAGGGCGGCAAAGGAAACCGTCGCCGCGGGGGCGGTGAAATCGAGGATCGCCTGACATTTTTTGAAAACTTCCAGCGGGTCATCCGTCACCGTCAAACCGATATCGGTGCCACCCATTGCACGCCCGATGTCCAGCCCGACCCAGCTGTGTCCTGACCGTTCAACGACGCCCACAAGTTCCGCCTTTTTAGACGCCAAAACCGTGCGAATCAGCATCTGTCCCATACGCCCGGACGCACCGGTGACAACTATCCGCGTTTTTTCGGTCATCGATCTCTCCTTATTTCTGGCCCGGTTTAGCTGGTTGGCAGGCACAAGGCAAAGCCCCGGTTGCAACGGCACGAATTCGGGATTATCCGACGCCATGGCAAAAAAAGATCCTTATTCAGCTTCCGGTCCGTCTCAGCGGCAATTGCGCGTTGGCGAATTGATCCGTCGGGCCTTGTCACTGACGTTGTCACGGGGTGAAATTCACGATCCGGACCTGAACCGCATGTCAATTACCGTCGGCGAGGTCCGCGCCTCGGCTGATCTGCGTATAGCAACAGCCTATATCCTGCCCCTTGGCGGCGATGGCAAAGAGCTCGCGCTGGAAGCACTCCGCCGAAACCGCTACGAAATCCGGCGCGCTGTGTCCAAAGCTGTCGCGCTAAAACACTCGCCGGAAATTCGATTTGAAATTGATGAAACCTTTGACCGGATGGACGCCACAAAACGGCTTTTTGAACAAGACAATGTTCGCAGAGATACCGAAGACTGATGGCCAGACATAAAAAGGGTCGCAACGTCTCGGGTTGGCTTGTGATAGATAAGCCCGCAGGGATCACATCTTCTGGCGTTGTGAACAAAGTTAAATGGGCCTTCGATGCCAAAAAAGCCGGACATGCGGGAACGCTGGATCCGGCAGCAACGGGTGTTTTGGCGATCGCGTTAGGCGAGGCCACAAAAACCGTGCCCTATATAACGGACGCAATGAAAGCCTATCAGTTTACCGTTCGGCTGGGTCAGGCCACCAATACCGACGACACCGAAGGCGAAGTTATTGCGTCAAGCGATCTGCGCCCCAGCGACGATGAAATCCAGGCGGCTCTGGCGCCGTTTGTTGGCAACATACAGCAGATCCCGCCAAAGTTTTCGGCCGTAAAGATCGACGGCGTGCGGGCCTATAAACTGGCCCGCGCCGGGGAAGACATAGAAATCGCGGCGCGACCATTGTTCGTTCAATCACTAAGCTATCAGGGCTATGTCGACGACAATACGATTGAATTGGAACTGGTCTGCGGCAAAGGTGGCTACGTGCGCGCAATCGCCCGCGATTTGGGGGCGTCCTTGGGCTGTTTTGGCCATGTATTGGAACTGCGCCGCCTATGGTCAGGGCCGTTTGATGTGGACGACGCGGTGAGCCTTGATCAGGTGGAGGCCCTGGCGAAGTCAGCCGAAATCGACGCCCTTTTGCAACCGCTGGAGCTGGCGCTTGTCGATTTGCCAGAATTGCCCTGCACAGCCGAATCTGCTGCACGTCTGCGAAATGGCAACCCGGCGCAGGTCCTTGCATCCAACGCCGAATATGGAGACGAGGCATGGGCCAGCCATCAGGGACAGGCCGTTGGCATAGGCATTTACCGATCTGGTGAGCTACATCCAAAGCGGATCATCAATATCTAAAGCCGCCTTGCGGAAAATCATGTGGCATTGCACAAGTCGGGGCAATGATTACACGCGCGCATCAAAAAGACGACGCAGCCAGCGTTGCGGTTTATTCGGACTGCGAAAAATATCGTTATAGTCTTACTCGGCGCTGGTCGGATGGTAAAAAAGTTGCCTTCATCATGCTCAACCCTTCGACGGCGACAGAGGTTCAGAATGATCCAACGGTCGAGCGCTGCGAGCGGCGCGGGCGCAGTCTGGGGTTTGGGGCATTCCGTGTCACCAATATATTCGCATGGCGCGACACCGATCCGCGGAATATGCGGCGTGCTGATGATCCCATTGGGTCGGATAATGACACGGCCATACTGGATGCTTGCGATTGGGCTGATACGATTATTTGCGCTTGGGGAACCCATGGGCAGCACCTGAACCGTGGTCCGCAGGTCGAAATAATGCTTCGCCGATCACATTCTGATTTGTTCCATCTGGGTTTGTCCAAAGCCGGACATCCCAAGCATCCGCTCTATATCGCTTACGCGCAATCGCCAGTTTTTTGGCCCGGGCAAGTTAGTTAATTTTGCCGACTTCGACGAACACGTTGTCCTCGGTTGCGTCGGCAGCCCCTTTCAGGACGGCAATTCGATAGTCCTCGATATAAACATCCGCGTCCTGCCCATTGTCACTGGCAACGACTTTAGCTTCCAGTTCACCCTCTACCGTGTCCGGATCAATCAAAACGTGCAGAATATCTGAGTCTGCCTCAAAATCTTCGATCTCGGCGTAGCCGGACCCTTGGAATTCTTCAAAGTTGATAAAAATGGTGTCTGCCTCGGATTCAATTTCATCTACGGGCAGCAGGATGTCCCCCGGAACAATATCATCTAGGGAAGGCAGGTCATCTTCAATAACAGGTGTCAGAATGTCTTTGGGGTTTTCCGCCTTATCGCTGGAATCCAGACCATCGTCTTCAACGGTTGGTTCTAGGATATTGTCGGTCGGCATCTCGGGACCGTCATCCAGGTTTTCGTCATCACCGCCCTGCGATGCATCGGTCCCCAGAAAGTCCGGAAGTATTGCCAGAGGCACCAAGCCTAACAAGATTACTGCCATTAACATTGTAGTGCCCTTGACTTGAAAAAATCAAAGCAATCGATAACACAGAACACATCAGGAACATCATTCGAAATCATTCCAATTCATGATTAACAGTCGGCCTGCCCTGCAAGTATTAAACATTGGTCGCAGGAGCCTTTGGGGATAACTTAAAATCTGGGGCTACGTCGTTTGCATCAATGCAAAGTGTAGATAAAACCTTGGTAGTTTCACCGGGCCGCGGTCAGGACCAGACGGGGTTTCACCACACGAACGCTGCTTACAAAGATTGCCTAGGCTGCCAGAGCGATTTCAACCACGTTGATATCTGACAACCGCAGCGAAGTTGCATTGGCAAACTGCACAACCGGCGCACCGTTCATCAACAAAACTCTGTCGCCCGTGTTTTCACCAGAAATCAGTTCCATTTTGGGGTCAGGAGTTTGAATTGGATCATAGGCGAATACGATTGTTTCATCTTCATTGTCGTAGGATGAAAATTCAGCCGGTTCGCCCGCTGTCACCAATTGGCTGGCGTTGAAAATCTCCAGCTCCGGTGAAAACTCTTCCGGTTCAAATTCATCGGCCTGGCTCAGAAATTCGGCGGATGAGCCTGAATTGAGTTTATCCAAAATGGACCCGGTCACTGACTCGTCAAATTGAGCGGCGTTCACATTAGCTTGCTCTGCACTCATAAACATAACTGGTTCTTCTCCGTTACTAACCGATGCGACTTTTCCCAACCGCGCCGGATCACCATTCCAACTTTTGCCCGCACCCATTTGCGATATTTTGTCGTCATCTTCGTCTGTTTTTCCACCAATAAAGGCGAAAGTATTTTTTGCCAGTTGCGGCGACCGCGTATTCGCGACCGCCGCCCCTGTGATAGCTGCAGATGAGGTCTCCTCATCTCCGTCTTCGTCAAAAACTCCGATCCAGTTCAGAGCGAAGCCTAGCATTAGCCATGACGTTACCGTTACAAACACAATCATCACACACCCCCGGAAACTCTGCACAAACAAACTCACGTGCGCTTTTCCACCCAAGGCAACACCTAACGTAAACCTTTCGTTAGGCAAGAAAATAAGG
>JAHRVD010000254.1 GCA_019090845.1 Marinosulfonomonas sp. | reverse complement strand
GCATCATTTCCACGAAACCCGCTCGATGCGATCCTTGTGGTTGCTGAATGAACTGGGTGTCAATTTCGAAGTTGTCCTGCAACCCTTTGATAAGTCCATGAGATCGCCGGAATTTTTGGCGGTGAACCCGATCGGGCGGCTGCCCGCGCTGGAACTGGACGGGCAGGTGATCTGGGAAAGCGGCGCGATCACCGAGGTTCTGTGCGAGACTTTCCCCGACGCCGGGATGGGCCGGATGCCGGGCGACGCCGAGCGTGCCGACTGGCTGATCTGGGTGAACTTTGCCGAAACCATCAGTCAGCATTCTGCCGCACTGACCCAGCAACATGTGGCGCTTTATGACGACACGATGCGCAGCCCCGTGGTGATGAAGCTGGAAGCAAAGCGGCTGGAAAAATGCTTTGGCGCAATCGAGGAACGCCTGCAGGGGCGCGACACCCTGTTAAGCAGCTTTTCGGCGGCGGATATTAGTGTCGGGCAGGCGGTCTATATGGCGCGCCATTTTGCTCGAACCGAACCGTTCCCCAGATTGTCTGCGTGGTATGCGCGCATCACCGAGCGACCGGGATTTGTTGCATCCTTGCCGCCAGAAGGTGCCGACAGTCTTTACGGGAAGGATTTTTACGCCCCTTGGCCCGTATGAAAGCAGACGAAAGCGGGGTGTAAAACCAACGGTTTCGCCAAAATCAGTGGCAATCTGGGCCGCCGATTCTGAAAAGCTTGAATATGCTGGCAAAAATTAACATTCCCTGCCTACAAACAGGCGTTCAATTTGCTCCAGCTTTGGTTGACCCGGCCAAGGCACAGGCGTAAGACCAAGCCGAGTAAACGACATGGGCGAACGCCCCATGAAAGGAGCCTACGTGCCAGAGCTGCTTCGGGAATACCTCCCTATTATAATTTTCCTCGCAATTGCTGTTGGTCTTGGCCTTGTCCTGATCCTAGCGGCTATCGTTATCGCGGTCAGGCATCCGGACCCTGAAAAGGTTTCGGCTTACGAATGTGGGTTCAATGCATTTGATGACGCGCGGATGAAATTTGATGTGCGGTTTTACCTTGTCGCGATCCTGTTCATCATTTTTGATCTGGAAATCGCCTTTCTGTTTCCCTGGGCGGTGGCCTTTAAGGATGTCGGGCTGGTCGGGTTCTGGTCGATGATCGTATTTCTGGGCGTGCTGACCATCGGTTTTGCCTATGAGTGGAAAAAAGGGGCGTTGGAATGGGCGTAAGCACCTCTGTTAACACGGCCGGTATCGACAAAGAGGTGTCGACGCAGGTTTTGAACCGCGAGCTGCAGGATAAGGGTTTTCTGCTGACTTCGACCGAGGATATCGTGAATTGGGCGCGCACCGGCTCGTTGCACTGGATGACATTTGGTCTGGCCTGTTGCGCTGTCGAGATGATGCATACCTCGATGCCGCGCTATGATCTGGAACGTTACGGAACTGCCCCGCGCGCCAGCCCGCGCCAATCTGATCTGATGATCGTGGCCGGCACGCTGACCAATAAAATGGCCCCTGCGCTGCGCAAGGTTTATGACCAGATGCCAGAGCCGCGCTATGTGATCTCGATGGGGTCCTGTGCGAATGGCGGTGGCTATTATCATTACAGCTATTCGGTTGTGCGTGGTTGCGACCGGATCGTTCCGGTTGACGTTTACGTTCCCGGTTGTCCGCCAACGGCCGAGGCATTGTTTTACGGCATCCTGCAATTGCAGCGAAAAATCCGCCGAACCGGCACGATTGCGAGGTAAAAGATGAGCGAAGCCCTGAACGAGCTTGGCACTCATATCGAGATGAAGCGCCCGGATTGCGTGCTGTCATGGGAAATCGCCTTTGGCGAGTTGGCGGTGACGGTGCCGCTGTCGTCGCTGCACGGGTTCGTTGAATTTCTACAGGCTGACCGGACCTGCCGGTTCAGTTCGCTGGTCGATATCACGGCCGTCGATTACCCCAGCCGCGATTGCCGCTTTGACATGGTCTATCATTTCCTGTCGATGTATCAGAACCACCGTATCCGGGTTAAAGTCGCCATTCGCGAAAGCGATATGGTGCCCTCGATCCATGATCTGCACCCCTCGGCCAATTGGTTCGAGCGTGAAGTGTTCGACATGTTCGGCATTCTGTTTTCCGGCCATCCGGACCTGCGCCGCTTGTTGACCGACTACGGTTTTCGCGGCCATCCGCTGCGCAAGGATTTCCCGACCACGGGCTACACCGAAGTGCGCTATGATGATGCGCAAAAACGCGTGGTCTATGAGCCGGTTAATTTGGTTCAGGAATATCGTCAGTTTGATTTCATGTCGCCATGGGAAGGCGCGCAATACATCTTGCCCGGTGACGAAAAAGAGGTCACGACATGATTGGTTTTGCAGGCTATGGAATGGCCGGGTACGGTTGGATCTGGTTTCTGGTATTTGCGGCGATCGTGATTATTCCATTTTGGAAAATATTACCCCGCCACGGAATTCAGTCTTGGTTTTCAATTCTGGCAATTATTCCGGTCGGGGCAATCATCCTGCTTTGGATTGTTGCGTTTAAGGACGACCTCGACAAGAAAACCGACGGGGCCTGACACGCAAAATGACCCAAGCCGCTACAGTTTTGTTTAATATCGGGGCCACCAAGGCCGGGACCACATGGCTTTACCGCTATCTGAGCGCCCATCCCGATTGCCATCTGCGTTCGGTAAAAGAACTGCATTATTTTGATGCTGTTGATCAGGATGATTGCGACTGGCAAATTGAACGGTTCACCAAATTGCGCAACGCAGGCAGTTCTGCCAGTGGCAGTGCGGATTATCAGGCTTTGATTGATTTGCTGGGCCAGAAGGGCGAAGACGCGGATGGTTATCTGGCCTATCTGAATGACGGGCGCGACGGGCAGGAATTGGTGGCTGACACAACCCCT
>JAHRVD010000253.1 GCA_019090845.1 Marinosulfonomonas sp. | reverse complement strand
TGGATTGCTTCGGCAAAGCGGCGCGCTTCGTCCAGATCGGGCTTGGCGGTTTCGCACCAGACCAGGTCGGAATAAGGCGCATAGGCTAACCCGCGTGAAATGGCCTGATCCAGACCGTTTTTGACATAGTAGAACCCTTCGCTGGAACGTTCGCCGGTCAGGAATTCTGCGTCATATGGATCAACGTCGCTGGTCATCAGGTTGGCCGCATTGGCGTCAGTGCGTGCCATCAGGATGGTTGGCACACCGGCTACGTCAAAAGCCAGACGGGCCGCGATCAGTTTTTGCACCGCTTCGCTGGTTGGCACCAGAACCTTGCCGCCCATGTGGCCGCATTTCTTGGCTGAGGCCAGCTGATCCTCAAAATGCACGCCTGCCGCACCTGCTTCGACCATTGACTTGGCCAGTTCAAATGCGTTCAGCACGCCGCCAAAACCTGCTTCGGCATCGGCAATAACGGGTGCGAAATAGTCGATCTGCTCGTCTTCAGGCACATCATTGGCCCATTGAATTTCGTCGGCGCGTTTGAAGGCTGCATTGATGCGGCGCACCACTGTCGGGACCGAGTCGACCGGATAAAGCGACTGATCGGGATACATGGTTTCGCCGGTGTTGGCATCCGCTGCCACCTGCCAGCCAGACAGGTAGATCGCTTTGATCCCCGCCTTGACCTGCTGCACCGCCTGACCGCCAGTAAGTGCGCCCAGAGTGTGCACATAATCTTCGCCGCTGATCAGATCGAACAGTTTTTCAGCGCCCCGGCGCGCGGTGGATAATTCGGGTGTGTAAGAGCCGCTAAGGCGCACCACTTCTTCAGCTTCATAACCACGCTTAACGCCTTTCCAGCGCGGGTTTGTGGCCCAGTCGTGTTTCAGCTTGTCGATGCGTTCCTGTTTGGTAGGCGTCATTAGTCTGGTTCCTTATGTGTCCTTAGGACGTTTGTGCGTTTCGCATGAATGTTGCGGCATAGAGTTTTTCGCCGCCGAAAAGACTGTCGTTTTCACCAGTGCCTGTTACGACATGTGCGGTTTGGGGCACGATCCGTCCGGCGATGGCAAAACCACGCGCGGCCAGGCCGGATGCGTAAAAAGATTCCAGGATTTCGGATGGCTTACTGCCGAAAAAAGTGATGCCTTCTTCGGACGTGTTGTTATCGCTCTGTGACATGGTGATTACTCCGGTTGGTTTTCTGTTGTAAAGAATGTACAAATTCGACAGACGAACAACTGAAAAGCGCGGCGGCTCTGTAAAGTTTGTAAATAGTTTTCAAGCCCCGACGCATGATTTGTAATGGTTGTAAAGAATGAGCGATGGAATTCCACAGATCGGCGGAAGGATTCGCCAGTTAAGGCGGCAAAAGTCGCTTTCACAGGCGCGTTTGGCCCAGGAATTGGGCATTTCCGCCAGTTATCTGAACCTGATTGAACATAACCGGCGCAAACTGACGGTGCCGCTATTGTTGACGCTGGCGCAAAAATTCGGCCTTGAGATCGGCGATTTAACGTCTGGTGACGAACAGCGTCTGTCGGGCGATCTGATGGAAATGTTCGCCGACGACCTGTTTGGCGATGTGGATGTAACGAATCACGATGTGCGCGAGTTCGCCAATTCCAGCCCGGCAGTCGCCCGCTCTATTGTATTGCTTTACGATAAATTCCGTGAAGTCCGCGAAAACCCGAGCGGCCACGCGGATAGCGCCAATCAGGAACGATTGGCAAGTGAACAGGTGTCGGACTTTTTGCAGGTGAACGGCAACTATTTTCAGCCGCTCGAAGATGTCGCCACGCGGGTGATTGGCGATTTGGGGCACGGCGCACCAGAGGTAAACCGGCTAAGCGGCTATCTGCTGAACGTTTTTGGAATTTCGGTTTCGCTCGGCCCGCTAGATGATCGCGCGACGGTATTTGAGCCCGATCGCGCGGTGCTGACTGTGTCGGATATTTTGCCGATACCCAGTCGTCTTTTTGCAATAGCCAAGGTGATTGGTGAGCAGGCGGCGCGGTTTGAAATCAGCACTTTGGTTGAAAGTGCGCAGTTTTCGCATCAAAGCGTCGAGCGGCTTGGGGCCGCGGCCCTTGCCAGCTATGTGGCCGGTGCGATCCTGATGCCATACCGCCCGTTCCTGAAGGCAGCAGAGGACAGCCGCTATGATGTCGACCGCCTGTCGCTGCGCTTTAATGTCAGTTTTGAGCAAATCTGCCACCGGCTGACCACCCTGCAACGTCCCGGTGCCAGCGGGGTGCCGTTTCATCTGATCCGCACCGATATTGCCGGCAACGTATCAAAGCGGTTCTCAAACTCTGGCATTCAAATCCCGCGCCACGGCGGCGCTTGCCCACGCTGGAACGTCTATGAGGCGTTCATGCAGCCGGGGCGGATCACCATTCAGGTGTCACAAATGCCTGAGGGCAGTAAGTTTTTCTGCATCGCACGAACATTGATGAAAGGTGAAAACCGCCACAATGGCGATGTAAAACACATGTCGATTGGCTTGGGGTGTGATCTGGATCAGGCGCGTCGGCTGGTCTATTCGGACGGCTATGATCTGGACCAGCCCAGCCGGGTGACGCCAGTCGGGGTAAGTTGCCGGATATGTCCGCGCCAGAACTGTTCCAGCC
>JAHRVD010000252.1 GCA_019090845.1 Marinosulfonomonas sp. | reverse complement strand
GCGGCTATGTAAAGCGGATCAAGGCGGTGGTTTCGGCTCTGTCGGATGGCAAGGTGCCGCTTGATATCAAGCTGACGCAACTGGTGCGGCTTTATAAGGACGGGGCACCTTTCAAGATGTCCAAACGGGCCGGTAATTTTGTGACCCTGCGCGACGTGGTCGATCAGGTCGGCGCGGATGTGACGCGCTTTGTGATGCTGACGCGCAAAAACGACGCGCCGCTGGATTTTGATTTTGACAAGGTCGCCGAGCAGTCCAAGGACAATCCGGTGTTTTATGTGCAATATGCCCATGCGCGGGTGTGCTCGGTTTTGCGTCGCGCCGAGGAAGCTTCTGTTTCACTGACTGACACTGCTAATCTGGTCGATGTGGCGGAATTTGCATTGGCGCGAAAGCTGGCTGAATGGCCGCGTCTGGTCGAGATTGCCGCGCGCGAACATGAACCCCACCGGATCGCGTTTTACCTATATGATCTTGCGGGCGAATTTCATGCGTTGTGGAACAAAGGCAATGAATTTCCTGCCCTGCGGTTCCTTCAGGACGGCGATCCTGCCGCATCTGCTGCAAAAATTGCGCTTCCAAGGGCCGTGGCCGTTGTTATTTCTGCCGGTCTTGGTATCTTGGGCGTGACTCCGGCGACGCAAATGCGCTGATATAAAGCGCAGGCGTCACAATAAACGGGTCATCGAGCAGGCAAAATCCGATGGATTGAATTGGTCCACGGACAGTGAGGCAGTATGGCGGATTTCGAATATGGCGATGCCGTTGACGGGGGTTATCCCGCGCGCGGTTCAGGTATGTCCAGTGTTATCAATTGGTTAGGGGCGATTATGTCGGCCGGGCTGATTGCTGGTCTGGTTTGGTGGGGCTATCAGTTGATGGTGCGCGATGTGTCCGGGGTTCCGGTCGTGCGGGCGCTGGAAGGCCCGATGCGCATCGCGCCCGAAGATCCCGGCGGGCAATCGGCGCTACATCAGGGTTTGGCAGTCAACAACATTTCAGCCGCTGGAACGGCTGCCGATCCGGCTGATCGGGTGGTTTTGGCGCCAAAGCCGACAGTTTTGAGCCAGGAAGATGTAACAACGGCCAAACTTGATGCAATGCAAGCCAAAACGGCGGCGATCGGGGCAACTGACGGTGCCGTGTCTGGCTCAGATGGTGCTGCACCCCGACCGGCTGCAACGATTGCGGCCGCCGAACGGTCTTCACTGATCGAGGCTGCTTTGGCGCAGGCGCGCGACGCCCCGCTTGATCTGGTGCCTGCCAGCCTTGGCGGTGTCACCCATTCATTGGTGCCGCAGGTCCGCCCAGCCATTTTGCGCTTGGCCGAACCTGCCAGTGCGCAGGTCGCAGGCGACAGCGTCAAACGAATTAACCCCAAAGATATCCCAGTGGGCACCCGTTTGGCTCAGCTTGGCGCCTTTGAAACACAGGAACTGGCGTTGCAAGAATGGGCCACAGTTGCCACAAGGTTTGACGATTACATGTCTGACAAGGCGTTGGTGATCGAAAAAGCCCAGTCGGGGGGCAAAGTATTTTATCGCCTGCGCGCACATGGGTTTAACGATCTGTCGGATGCGCGGCGGTTTTGTTCGGCGCTGATGGCAGGCAAGGCGAACTGTATTCCGGTCGTCACCCGCTGAATGGGGCAGGGCGCCTATATCCTTGGCTGCGAGGGCCTGACCCTTAGCGCCGCGGAAGCCGCCTTTTTCGCCAAAACACAGCCTTGGGGCTTTATTCTGTTTGCCCGCAACGTGGATAACCCGGACCAATTGCGCGCGCTGACAAGCGCCTTGCGCGACAGCGTTGGACGCGATGCTCTGATCCTGATTGATCAGGAAGGGGGGCGGGTGCAACGCCTGCGCGAACCCCATTGGCGTCAATGGGGCGCGCCGCTGGATCAGGTGGCTGGCGCTGGTGATAATGCGGCGCGCGCCATGTGGCTGCGTTACCGGATTATTGCAGATGAATTGCGCGGCGTCGGGATCGACGCCAACTGTGCGCCACAGGCCGATATTGCATTTGCTACAACGCATCAGTTTTTGCGCAACCGCTGTTATGGGATGGACGTAAAGACGGTGACCAAAATATCTCGCGCCGTTGCCGATGGATTGCTGGCAGGTGGCGTTTTGCCGGTGCTGAAACATCTTCCGGGGCACGGGCGCTCGATTGTGGACAGCCACCAGGACCTGCCGCGGGTGGACACTGATCTGGCCACGCTGGAACAAAGCGATTTTGCACCCTTCCATGCGCTCGCTGATTTGCCGCTCGCGATGACGGCACATCTGGTTTACTCGGCCATTGATCCCAAGGTGGCGACGATGTCAGAACGCATCATCGGGCTGATCCGCCAGCAGATCGGTTTTGACGGGTTGTTGATGTGTGACGATATTTCAATGGGCGCATTGAGCGGTTCAATGACGCAAAAATGCGCTGGCGCACTTTCGGCCGGCTGCGATGTGATCCTGCATTGCAACGGCGATCTGGAAGAGATGCGCGAAGTGGCGGATGTATCCGGATCGATGGGCGCACAAACCCAAGCGCGCGCAGAGGCGGCGATTGCAGCACGCAAACCAGCCGAACCGATTGACATTTCAGCCGCACAGGCCGAGTTTCAGGCACTTTCACAAGGCGGTGCGTGTGTCTGAAGAGCAGTTTGAAATGTCATCCATCCCGGTCGAGGATCGGCTTGCCGCCGAGGCGTTGATCGTTGATGTGGATGGCTTTGAAGGCCCGCTCGATCTTTTGCTGGTCCTGTCGCGCACGCAAAAGGTTGATCTGCGCAAGATCAGCGTTTTGCAACTGGCCGAGCAATACCTGAAATTCGTCGATAAAGTGAAAATGCTGCGCATCGAACTGGCGGCGGATTATCTGGTGATGGCGGCTTGGCTGGCGTTCCTGAAATCGCGCCTGTTATTGCCCCCTGATCCCAGTGACGAAGGTCCCTCTGGCGAAGAACTGGCCGCCCATCTGGCGTTCCAGCTGGAACGTTTGCAGGCGATGCGCGAAAGCGCGGCCCGGATCATGGGGCGTGACCAGCTGGGCCGGGATTTCTTTGCCCGTGGCATTCCGGAAGATGTAACACGGGTGCGCCGGGTGACTTATACGGCAACGCTGCTGGATTTGATGCAGGCCTATGCGCGCACGCGCACCAAGGATGAATTTCGCCCCTATACGATG
Source organism: Marinosulfonomonas sp. (assembly GCA_019090845.1). GTDB lineage: Bacteria > Pseudomonadota > Alphaproteobacteria > Rhodobacterales > Rhodobacteraceae > NORP110. Next base: position 1,291 of record JAHRVD010000252.1, on the reverse strand, counting down.
GACCGCGACCGGATTTTGACGCTGGAACAGGCGCTTGACCGGATGCGCGGACTGATCGGCTTTGCTGGCGAATGGACAGACCTTTCCAGCTATCTTCCCGAAGGCTGGGAGGTTGACCCCGCGATGCGGCGCTCGGCCACGGCTGCGACCTTTGCGGCCTCGCTTGAGCTTGCGAAATCGGGGGCGATTGAATTGCGGCAGGGCGAAGTGTTTTCACCCATTGAAATACGAAAGAAAACCCATGGATGAACCCGTCGAGGAAAGCCTGTTTGAGGCCCCCCCGGAAGGCGAGCAGGAACGCATGGTCGAGGCTATTTTGTTTGCCACGGCTGAACCGGTCTCGGTGGCGGAGTTAAACGCCCGCATGCCCCACGGGGCCGAGGCGCGCGTGGCGCTGGAAGCCTTGGCAAAGCGCTATGAAGGGCGCGGCGTGGCGGTGGTTAAAGTAGGCGATGGCTGGGCGATTCGCACAGCGCCTGACCTTGGGTTTTTGATGCAAAAGGAAACCTTTGAGACCCGCAAACTGTCACGCGCGGCGATCGAGACGCTGGCGATTGTTGCCTATCATCAGCCGGTTACACGCGCCGAGATCGAAGAAATCCGGGGCGTTGGTGTCAGCCGGGGCACTGTGGATCAATTGCTGGAACTGGAATGGATTCGGTTTGGGCGGCGGCGGATGACGCCCGGTCGGCCGGTGACATTCATCGTTACGCCGACGTTTCTGGATCATTTCGGGCTGGAAACCGCGCGCGATCTGCCGGGGCTGAAAGAATTGCGTGCCTCGGGCCTGCTGGAAAACCGGCCACCGCCGGGCAGCGATGCAGCCGACGAGGACAGCCCTGACGAAGACGATCAGAGCGACATGTTTGATGATGACGAGGGTGGCGAAAGCTGAAGACGGCAAAAACTGACGACTGGCAAAAAACGAGCGAGGTGTGCAGATGAATATGAACCAGATAATCAACATGGTGGTGCGCATGTTTATGCGCAAAGTGATCAACAAAGGTGTGAATGCCGGGATCGACTATGCAACGCGGCGTGGTGCTAAAAACGGTGAAACGGGCGCAGGGCAGGGTGATCTTTCCCAAGGTGCAAAAGACACCGGGCGACGGGCGCGTCAGGCGGCCAAAGCCATGCGCAAAATCGGCCGGATGTAGGCTGGCGCTACTGGGGCCAGTTTGGGTCTCTTTTTTCCAGAAATGCGGTGGTGCCCTCGACGGTGTCCGGATGCACCATGTTTTCGGCCATCACCCGTGCGGCCAGATCATAGGCCTGATCCAGCGGCATCTGC
>JAHRVD010000251.1 GCA_019090845.1 Marinosulfonomonas sp. | reverse complement strand
GGTCATCAATCGCGCTCATTTGTGCGCCCTTGCGTCCGCCATATCGCGCGCCATGCGAAGGGCCGCGATCAGCGAGGCCGGGTTGGCAGCACCCAGAGCTGCGATGTCCAGCGCGGTGCCGTGATCGGGCGATGTGCGCACGAACGGCAGGCCAAGCGTGACGTTGACGCCGCTGTCAAAAGCCAGCGTTTTGATCGGGATCAGCGCCTGATCGTGATACATGCAGATCGCCGCATCGTATTTTTCGCGCGCCGCGGCGTGAAACATCGTGTCGGCAGATAGCGGGCCGGTCACCGCAATGCCTTGGGCACGCAATTCGTCTAAAACCGGCGAAATAATCGTGATTTCTTCGCGGCCCATCACCCCACCTTCGCCTGCATGCGGGTTTAGCCCAGCCACGGCAAGACGCGGGTGCGCAATGCCAAAGTCGCGTTGCAATGCCTGATGGGTGATGCGGATCGTGTCGCCAATCAGCGCAGGTGTCAGCGCGCTCGCGACCTGCGCCAGCGGAATATGGATCGTGGTGGGAACGACGCGCAGTGCGTCGCTGGCCAACATCATCACCACGTTTTTGACGCCCGCAAGTTCAGCCAGAAATTCAGTATGGCCGGGATGGGCGAAACCAGCCCCGTCAACCAGTGCTTTCTTGTGGATCGGGTTGGTGCAAAGGGCGCTCGCTTTGCCGGCCTGCACCAGTTCAACACCGGTGCGGATTGCCTTTATCACCAGCGCGGCATTTTCTGGCGCGGGCGTGCCGGGGGTGGCGGGGCGCGGAAATGGCAATGCCAGAACTGGCAGGCCACGCTCGCAGGCCGCCGCGGTTTGGGTCGGGTCACTTATCACGATCACCGGGCAATCGTCGGGCAGGTGGGTCGGATCGCCGATCAGAAAAAACGGCAATTCTCGACCAAGCTCGCGCCACGCTTTTGCCGCCAGTTCCGGCCCGATCCCAGCAGGCTCGCCGCAGGTCAGCGCCACCGGTAAATTTTGACTCATGGCAGCGAGATTACCGCGTCCGCGCGCAAGTCCAGCAGATAGGCGGCGGCCAGTTCATTCAGGCGCTGGTTGTTCAGCTGCTGGCGCATCTGATCGCGTGTTGGTGCTTTTTCCGCCTCGCGGATACGTTCGCAAAGCATCAGGAAAACCAGAGTCTGCCCATTGGCGCGGGTCAGCGCGGTTGAATGCTCGCCCGCATCCAGGCGGGCCAGTTCTTGCGCCACATCGCGTGGAATTTCTGACGTTGGATGGATGTTGCGTTCCAACACCTCGGGCGGTTGTTTGCCAGCGATTTCATAAAGATCGTCACATACATCCACGCTGGCGCGCACTTTTGCCGCCCGGGCAAGTGCTGCAGCCGATCTGCCCCCGGCGATCAGATAGGACGCATAATCAAGCGTGGGATTGCCCGCCGCCGGGGCTACGAATTCTTCGCGTGCGCGCAATTGAAAAAGGCCAACCGCGTTGGGTATTTCGATAGGTTCGGTGACCTCACCGGGGCGCATCGTCAGCATCAGCGAGCGGATCAACACCGGCACTTCGTCAAGTTTTACCCAGCCGGGCACCCGCCCACCACGCTCTCGCGAAGGGGCCGCTGAAAACCGGCGCGCGGCGTCCGAAAACTCGGCGATTGTGCGCAAAGCGGCAATCTGGGGGGCCAGTTCCTGAGTGATAGCTGCGTTTTGCGGGGTATTGGTTGGCAAGAAGATTTCGGAAAATAAAACCCGCACGCTGCCCTCAGTGCCCAGCAGGTTAAGGGCGCGATCAACTTCGGCATCGGTAATGAACGCTGTGCCGGAAAACCGCTGTCCGACCACCTGACGCCATGCCAGCCCGGCCTCGACAAATTGGCGAAAGCCGTTTGGATCGACGCCCTCATTGGTAATTGCGGCAATCAGCTGTTCGCCGGTCAGATTGTTGCGTCCGGCAAATTCATCCACGCCGTTTGCGATCTCTTCGTCTGTAAGCTCGATATCCAGCGTCCGGGCCACGTCCAGTTGCAGTTTTTCATTGATCAGCCGTTTCAGGGCCTCGGTTTCCAGATCGCCGCCGGTGCGCAGCATTTTTAGCAGGGCTACACGCTGCTCCAGATCAAATAGCGTAATTGCGCTGCCGTTTACCTTGGCCACCGGTGCGAACAGGTTTTGCGCCTGACTCGGAGTTGCCAAAAAGGCAGCGCTCAGGCAGAGCATGCTCGCAAACCAAGTGGCCTGCATGGTATTTTTGATCCAGCAAAAGCGGGCGGTCATGCGCATTATCCCGTATTTCATCCGTTACATTTGTGTCGGGCCGGGCGGCTGCCAGATCCGAAACCAATCAGTGATACCGCCAAGTTTACCTTGGTATCAGGGCGAACACTAGTGGAGGAAGTGAAGCGGCGCGAGAGGGAAAGATCAAACTGCACGCAGTCGGTTTGAAACCGCAGCCCCAACCCGGCTCGGGTGGCTTTGGAAGCCTCAAAATCATAGCGCAGATCGCCACGCGCCCGCCAGTTACTGCCAAGATCGTATGTGCCGTCAAAATTCAACTGAGATGTCTGGTCTGGCCGGTTCTCGGCAACGTCCGGAATGATCCAGCTGTAATTGGCGGCCATTGAAAGCTTGTCAGTTGCCCATTGCAGCCGGGTTTCGCTTTTGGTGAAGGTAAATCCATTGTCAAACTGCGCCCGGCTGGTGACGGAAAGGTTTGCGTCCATTTTTAGCTGTGCGCTGACCAGCCAATCTGAAATTGAGCCGTCCAGCCCCGAGGCACGGGTGAACTGGCCAAGATCTTCGGCCCGCACGATCCGTCCGACCGCTAGCCCAAACGACCAGCCGTCTGGATCATATCTGGTCCATTTCAGACCCGCCGTGCCGCGAAATCCGCGCTCATAGCGATCATTACCGGGATAACGGCTAAGCGCGAAAAGGTTTCCTTCGTCATATTCTACCAAGGTGCTGTCTTCGTTGGGAACATTGGAACCGATGTTATCGGTCCAAGCCAGATGGACCACCGGCTCTAATGTCATGGTTGCACCATTTTTCTGGCGTCGAACCATTGGCCATCGCAACTCTGCCTCCAGCGCTGGTGTCATGTAGGACGCAAATTCCGGAAAGGTGGAATCCTGCGCAATGTAATAGGCTTCGCCGGTGATCTCACCGCCGATCCGCCCAACTATCCCGTTGTTGAAAACCTGTCCGCGCCCCCAGCTGAGCCGGGCACCAAAACGGGCGACATCGCGCCCCAGTTGATCAAGATTGGACTCTCGCCCATGCCCGCGAATGCTGAGTTCCCAGCTACCCTGACCGCCGATGGAAATTGGGAAAAACCGTTTTTCGTAAACAACTTCGCCCTGAATGTTGGGCAATTGATCGTCAATCGCCAGCTCTGAACCACGCAGGGTGCGAAAGCTGTTCAGGGATGCTGAAAAATATTCGTCCCGCCGCGTCCGGGTGACCGCAAGTTCACTGTCCAGCCTGTCCTTGCCGGAATAGTCATAGTCCAGCAAGTAGGATGGGTCCGACGTCAGCTCGACGTCAAAGGCCAGTATAAAGTCGCGCGGCAGCTTGAATTTACCCTCACCAAATAAGTAGGCGCGGTTGTTCGGGCTTAAATCATCTGACGACAATGCGCCGTCAAACTTGATCTTCCCGGTGCGAAAGGCGCGGCGAAAACGCGCCTGAATCGTATTGGTCCGTGATGAAATATATGGCGTCAGCGTTACATCCGCATGATCGCCCATAACGATGAAGTAGGGAATTTTGAACCCCGAGCCAAGCCGCGTCGAGTTGCTGAACGTTGGTGCCAGAAACCCCGTCGCGCGGGCCAGCGTCGGGTCAGGCAGGCGCAGGCGCGGCAGGAAGAAAACCGGGGTGTCGCCGATCAAAAATTGCGCATTGGTGAAATAGAGCTGGCGTTCTTGCTGGTCGTGGACGATTGATTCGGCGCGGATTTGCCAAAAGGGAACGCGACGGTGCGCGCAAATCTGGCAACTGGAGGCGACGGTTTTATAAAGTTGCGTATAGCGGTCATCGACGCGGGCGATCTCGGCGGCAGCGATCTGCATCTGGTTGTCCAGAACCATCCGAGCGCTGCGCAATATGCCGTTGCGCAAATCTGCGCTCATCTCGGCCGAGCTGGCAAGAATTACGGTCTTTGTGTCGTTGCTAAGGATTATCGGCCCTTCGATTATCAGCGATCCGTCGGAACCGTCATAGGTGATGCGCTGTGCCTTTAGGCGGCTCGTGCCATAGATCACTTCGATGTTGCCGCTTGCGGTGATTACAGAATTGTTGCTGACAATCACCTGATCTGCCACCAGCGTTGCGACCTGTGACATGGCCGCCGAAGTCAGGGCAATCATGGCCGCGATGCAGCCAAGCAGGAAACGCAATTTTCCCATGCTCAGCCGTCCTCCATATGTAACACAAGCCCAAGCGATAGCAGCACCCCGGCAACCGGCGCAGCCCAGGCCGCCATCAGAATTGGCAACTGGCCGTTTTCGCCAAGAATAACGACAAAGTTGCGAATGAAGTAAATCCCGAACCCCATCATCAGGGCCATCGTCACCATAATGCCGGTGCGCCCGAAACGTGTGTGGCGCATGGTGAATCCAGCACCGATCAGGACCATTGCAACCAGCATCAGCGGTTTGGCCAGTTCGGTCTGAAACCAGACCCGGTGACGGCGTGCGGAAAACCCAGCCGCTTCAAGGCGCGCAATATAACCGGGCAACTCCCAAATCGGTATCGCATCGGGGGTTCCGAACCCGTCGCGGATTTCATCGCGTGTCAAATTGCTTTGAATATGCAGCTGGTTGGCTGTTTCAGACTGCATTTCTGCGTTTTGCACACCCTCAAATCGCCATTCTTTGGCGTTTTTGGCAACCCATTCACCCGGCCTTAATTTGGCGCTTTCGGCCTCAATGCGAAAACTGGGTGTGCCATTCAGGGCGAAACCCAGAAATGTGACATCAAAAAATTCGGTGCCGTCCAGACTGGCGCGCGTCGCCCGGATCACAGTTTGACCTTGGTCGCTGCCCTGACGCAACCAAAGACCTTCGCGGCTGACAGAAAGAACCGACGTCGTGCCTTTGCTGTATTTGTTCAAAAGCTGGTCGT
>JAHRVD010000250.1 GCA_019090845.1 Marinosulfonomonas sp. | reverse complement strand
GGGCCGAAAGTGCGGCCAAACTGATCGAAATTGGCTTTGACGGCTATGCGCTGGGTGGCCTTGCGGTTGGCGAAGGGCAGCAGGCGATGTTTGACGTGCTCGATTTTGCACCCGATATGCTGCCGGCTGACCGGCCGCGCTATCTGATGGGGGTCGGCAAGCCCGACGATATCGTCGGCGCAGTGGCGCGCGGCGTGGACATGATGGATTGCGTGCTGCCGTCGCGTTCCGGTCGCACCGGGCAGGTATTTACTCGCCATGGCGCGCTTAACATCAAGAACGCGCGCCATCAGGATGATCCGCGCCCGCTGGATGAAAACTGCAGCTGTCCGGCCTGTTCCAACTATAGCCGCGCCTATTTGCACCATGTTTTTCGCAGCCATGAAATTATCAGCTCGATGCTGCTGACATGGCATAACCTGCATTATTATCAGGAACTTATGCAGGGAATGCGGGATGCTATCTCGGGCGGTGAATTCGCGGCGTTTCAGACGGCGTTCCACGCAGGCCGGGCCGAAGGCGATATCGAACCGCTCTGAACGGCGAAAACCTGCCCTCAGGCGGCTGCGTGCGCGTCGGCGAACAACAACCGCGCCTCATGGGGTTTTAGCGAGTAATATGCGTCATGGCGTTGTTCAAACGCCTGCTGTTGGTGTGGCGAAAACGTCTTGAAATAGTCTGCGCTGGTTTCAGCGGCCAAAGACGCCATGGCGCGCTTGCCGGGTTGAAAGCTTTCGGTTTCCAGCCCGTTGGAAATCAGGATGTCGTGGTTCTTCAACAGCAGGTGATAATATTGAATGCCATTTGCCGGACAAAACTGTTGCGCCAGTGGTGCGGCCAAAAACTTGGCCGGGACCATGACCCTATCGGCGCCAAAAAACAGCCCGGCCATCGCGTCGTCCACAACCACCCGGTGTCTGGGCGATACATCGAGATCACGATAAGGCAAACCTTCACCGAAACTGTTTTGCGCGATGCGGATCGGGCGCAGCGTCGGGTCCATGATCAGGTCAAGACCGCTCCAGTCAGTTTTGGCAATCCAGATTAGTTTAACTGCCTGCCCGTCGCCGTTCATTACCCTGTCGCCCGTTTTTAGCTGTTCGACCGGCACGTCACCGCCCGGCGTGCGGATCAGGGTGCCGCGCGCAAAGCAAATTGCAACATTGGTCGTTGTGTCCACGCCGCTGATCGCGTGCGCGCCGTTTGGAAAGCTGTCCATTGTCGCTTGGGAAGTCGTGCCGTTGGTCAGAAAGAACAACCGCTGAACCTCGCCCGCAGTTGGGTAATCCTGAACCGTGATGACGGCGATTTCCTCGCCACGCAGATCATTGCCGTTGACGTTACCCAGCTTGTTGGTCCCCGGTAGCGTGCCGGAAAACTCCATCGTGAAATTATAGGATGTGCCGTTAATCAGGACAGTTGTATCAGGGTCCGTAAGGCCGGAATTGTAGTCCAGAATCACGTCGCCACCGCTGGTCGGCTGGAATTCGAGCGTCGTTACCGGCGTGGTGCTGGTATTTTGGGCGTTCAATGCCGCGTTGTTGGCGGAACTGCTGTCACCACGGGCATAGAATATAAAGGGCATGACTGCTCTGCCTCGGATTGTTTTTCGTTTTTTTCAACAATCCATGGGAATTTTGGTGAAATAGCGGCATTTCCGTACCGCCGAGCTGTCAAATGAAAGGTCTTTGCAAGGTCGTTGCCCCGTCAGCGTGGCTATTTCTGGGTTTTTTGTCGCTCATCGGAAATCTTTGCCTTGCCCCTGCCATTTTCTGCCGTCAGAATATTGCCACGCCAAAACTGGTTGTGGTTGAAAGAGCGGGTGCTAAGCCCCAGATAATATCACCAAGACCGGAGAGGGCCGGGAGCTGCCGAAAAATCGGGGCCGGGGCCGTCTTGCCAATTGAGGATAATAGATGACCGAGCAATTCAAAAATTCTTACCCCGTCCTGCCATTGCGCGATATTGTGGTGTTCCCACATATGATTGTGCCGCTGTTTGTAGGTCGTGAAAAATCGGTGAAAGCGCTGGAAGAGGTGATGCAGGACGACAAGCAGGTTTTGTTGTCCAGCCAGATTGATCCAAGCATTGATGAGCCCGACACGGACGGCATTTACAAGGTCGGCGTTCTGGCCAACGTGCTGCAACTGCTCAAACTGCCCGATGGCACCGTCAAGGTGCTGGTCGAGGGGCGCTCGCGCGTGCGCATCACCCAATATCTGGAAAATGATAAGTATTTCGAAGCAAGCGCCGAACAGCTGACCGAAGTTTCGGGTGATCCTGCTACGGTCGAGGCATTGATCCGTTCGGTTGGTGCGGATTTTGAGCGCTACGCCAAGATCAAAAAGAACATCCCGGAAGAGGCGCTGGCATCCGTTGCCGACACCCGTGAACCCGACAAGCTGGCCGATCTGGTTGCCGGTCATCTGGGCGTCGAAGTGGATCAAAAGCAGGAGCTGTTGGAAACCTTGTCTGTCGAGGCGCGGCTGGAAAAGGTATTTGGCCTGATGCAGGGCGAAATGTCGGTGCTGCAGGTCGAGAAAAAGATCAAGACCCGCGTTAAGTCGCAGATGGAGCGCACGCAGCGTGAATATTATCTGAATGAGCAGATGAAGGCCATTCAGAAGGAGTTGGGCGACGGCGAAGACGGCCAGAATGAAATCGCTGAACTGGAAGAGCGTATAGCCAAAACGAAGCTGTCAAAAGAGGCCCGTGAAAAGGTCGACGCTGAAGTCAAAAAGCTAAAGTCGATGTCACCGATGTCGGCCGAAGCCACCGTTGTGCGCAACTATCTGGACTGGATACTTGCTATTCCTTGGGGCGTGAAATCTCGGGTCAAAAAGGATCTGAACAAGGCACAAAAAATTCTGGACGACGATCACTACAGCCTTGAAAAGGTCAAGGAACGGATCGTTGAATATCTGGCCGTGCAGCAGCGCAGCCAAAAGCTGAAAGGCCCGATCATGTGCCTTGTCGGCCCTCCCGGCGTGGGTAAAACCTCGCTTGGTAAATCTGTGGCTCGGGCTACGGGGCGTGAGTTCATTCGCATCAGTCTTGGCGGCGTGCGCGATGAAAGTGAAATTCGCGGCCACCGGCGCACCTATATCGGCTCGATGCCCGGCAAGATCATTCAGGCGCTGAAAAAGGCGAAAACCACCAATCCGCTTATCCTGCTGGATGAGATCGACAAGATGGGGCAGGATTTCCGTGGTGACCCGGCAAGTGCGATGCTTGAAGTGCTGGACCCGGAACAAAACTCGACCTTTGTGGACCACTATCTAGAGGTCGAGTACGACCTTTCCAACGTGATGTTCCTGACCACGGCAAACACCTACAACATGCCCAGCCCGCTGCTGGACCGGATGGAGATCATTCCGCTGGCCGGCTACACCGAAGATGAAAAGACCGAGATTGCCAAGCAGCATCTGATCCCCAAGCAGGTAGCCAATCATGGGCTGAAAAAGGGCGAGTTCCGGATCGAGGATGGTGCGCTTCAGGAAATGATCCGCACCTATACCCGCGAAGCCGGAGTGCGTAACCTTGAACGTGAGCTGGCCAAGCTAGCGCGTAAAGCAGTCACCAAGCTGGTCAGGAAAGAGATTAAAGAAGTCGTTATAAGCCGCGAAAACCTTGAGGGTTTTCTGGGTGTGAAACGGTTTCGTTATGGTTTGGCCGAGCAAGAGGATCAGGTCGGCGTTGTTACCGGGCTGGCATGGACCAGCGTGGGTGGCGATCTGTTGTCGATCGAGGCATTGCGCTTACCCGGCAAGGGTCGGATGAAGACCACTGGCAAGCTGGGCGATGTGATGAAGGAAAGCATTGATGCTGCGGCGTCTTTTGTGCGCTCGATCTCACCCAAAATCGGTGTGAAGCCGCCGGTTTTTGAAAAGATCGACATCCACGTTCACGTGCCCGAAGGCGCGACACCAAAAGACGGGCCCAGTGCCGGCGTTGGGATGGTCACCTCGATCGTTTCGGTGCTGACACAGATACCTGTTCGCAAAGATATCGCCATGACCGGCGAGGTTACCCTGCGCGGCAATATTCTGGCCATTGGTGGCCTGAAGGAAAAACTGCTGGCGGCCCTGCGCGGTGGTGTCACAACGGTTTTGATCCCGATGGATAACGCTAAGGACCTGACAGAGATTCCCGACAACGTAAAAGACGGGTTGGAAATCATTCCGGTGTCGCACGTAAGCGAGGTGCTGAAGTTGGCACTGGTGCGTGCACCCGAGCCTGTTGAATGGGACGAGGCGGCAGAAGACGCCGCAGCGCAGGCAGCTTTGAAAAACAAAGATGGGGGCGCAAGTCAGGTCGCGCACTAACAAGACAATCAGCAAAAAAGAAAAGCGCGCCTGTTTGGGCGCGCTTTTTATTGGATATATCGTTGCCAAAGTTAGAGCGAATCCACAAGGGCGTTTTAGGACAAGGCGCCTATCCGGCGGTTTACGGGGTCGGGCCGCCGCCGCCGCCGCTGCTGCTGCCTGATACAGCCGCTGCAATCAGAACCAAAATAAGCAGCGGGATCAACAAATTACCAGAGCTGCTGGTGGAAGCGGCTTCAACAACCACCTGTTCTTCCATTGTCGGTGCGACAAGACTTCCCGCGGTTGCCGCTTGTGTAGTTAAGGCACAAACAACTGCGCCGACTAAAATGGATTTTTTCATTTGGTCGCCCCCAATATTTTTCTAACCGTGCGGTTAAGTGTAATTGGTATTCCTTGGCCGTCAATCCCAGACTTCGGTATCCAATTCAGGCCGGCGAAAAAATGCGACACCTGATGGTCTGGAGGCGATCTTACCCGACAAGATAATCTTGCGGATTTGCCACATTTCGCGCGTGTTGAAATGGGCCTCACTAAACCTTGTGGCATTTTCCGAAAATTTGGTTAATATCCCGCACATAATAATCTCAAAAAAAAATGAGCAGGAACCATGGCAGTCAAAAAAGCAGCGAAATCCACCAGCACATCAGACTTGGATGTGGTGACAGCAGAAGTTGTTGACGAAGCAACGTCGGCAGAGCCGTTAGTGACCAAAGTCGTGCGGCGCAAAGAAATGGTCGATCGGATTGTAGAAAATTCCGGGATGAAGCCAAACCTGGTAAAAAATGCTCTGGATGCTGTCCTGAAAGAGGTCGGTGATGCATTGTCGGCGGGCGAAGCGCTGAACTTGCCGGCATTGGGCCGTGTGTCGGTGAACCGGCGCAAAGAGCTGGACGATGGCGAAGTGTTGATCTGTAAAATTCGGCGCCGGAACCGGGTTGTCGACACGGCTGAGCAAACGGATGAAACCGCCGCTGAAGATACCGTAACCGCTGCCGAGTGATTTGAACCGGGGCCGCGCGAAATAAACACACATCGCAACGGGCAAAGTTGCGGTGTTTTGGGGGCGGTCGCAAATATCTGACCAAAGATCGGCATCAAAGGCGAGATGAGGCTTGAACATGGCCTCAGCGCCAGTTAAGACGCCGCTCGGAAGGGTGATTAGCTCAGTTGGTAGAGCGCTTCGTTTACACCGAAGATGTCGGGAGTTCGAGCCTCTCATCACCCACCATGCACCCGCTGCAATACGTTTCTTTCAGTCCAGAGAACAGATTACACCGTGAGCTTGCGGGTTTCACATCTTTGGCCTCAGGTATTTTGCTTGGCAACCAGCGACTGGTAAAAGTGTTCAAATTCACCATGAACATGGTCCGGATCAAACCGGTCACTCTTGCTTAATTTGGCCGCGTTTTTTGCAAGTCGGGCCCGTAAATCATTGTTGCCAGCTAGTTCCAGCACCGCAGCGGTAAGGCCATCAACATCGCCAACTTGGCACAGACGCCCGACGGCATCGCCAACCAGTTCTTTCACACCGCCGCAATCGGTTGCGATCACCGGCAGACCCGCGCGGAAAGCCTCGACAATCGAGATCGGCAAAGCTTCCCATCGGGACGTCAGAAGAAATATGTTCGCCGCGGCCAAATATTCCGGCACCTCAGAAATGCTGCCCAAAAATCTGAACCGGTCCGCGATGCCTGCTTGTTTTGCCAACAAACGGACTTCGTCTTCCAGCGGACCTGTTCCACCCACCGCAAAAACAATGTTGCTCTGCTTGGCAAGAACCTGTTGGGCCACATCGATCATAATATCGATGCCCTTTTGATAGCCCAGACGCGACAGGCTAAGGCACAGAATATCGGTGTCGGCAAGTTGCAGGCTGGAACGGATCGACTGAACTTTCTGGACCGACGGTGCAGCCTGAGGCGTTATGCCAAGCCCCAACATTTTCGTTTTTTCCGGATCAACACCGTAGTCCACCAGACTTTGCAAAGTGGTGCGGCTGGGTGAAACGACACGATCCGCACAGTATTTTGAGACACGTGCGAATTGCCGGGTTCGATCCGGTGCGCTGCCGTGAAAGGTAATGATCTTGGGTATACCTGACCAGGCGAACGCCATTTTCGCCACGATCGCAGGCGCGGTTTCATGGCAATGCACAAGGTCAAAATCATTCTTTGCCGCAAAGCGCCGTAATTCACGGGCGCATTTCATCGCTTGGGTAAATCGAACAGCAACCGACGAACTGTCGTTTGCAACCCTGTCCAAGCTTAATGGCAGAAAATCAGGATCAATGTCGCGACCGCCCCAAACATCAGGTGCCCCTGCCACCATAACATGGTGCCCCTGAGTTCTCAAAAATTGTGTTAAATCAAGGATATGGCGTTGAATACCACCTTGCTTGAAGTTGGTGCCAACCTGTAGAATTTTCATATGCCTGAAGGTCACAACAACACTAACTTTCTCGCGTTTTTCTTTGGTCACAGGTCCAGATGTTTTCCACAACCCTGCTTGACCCATTTTGCGCGCCTAGGCTAGACCGATGGCTAATTCTTTAACGGGGCGACGGATGACAATTTTCTCGCAGACTGCCGGTTTTGTAAGACGTATAGCAACCAAGTTATTGCCACAGTCGCTTCGCCAATGGATCAGAAAACTACAAAGGTCCTTGAAGCTGCAAAGCGTGCCTGTTGGCACAGTCGATTTCGGCTCTTTAAAGCGGCTGACGCCTATCAGCCCGATTTTTGGCATTGATCGTGATCTGGTTTCGGTGGAGCGCTACTACATCGAGGATTTTCTTAAGAAACACGCGTCGGACATTTCGGGTCGTGTGCTGGAAATGGGTGAACCCCTTTATACCAACAAATTCGGCGGCGACAGGGTTAGCCAAAGCGATGTGTTGAACTATGTGGAAGGCAACCCCAAGGCCACGATTGTTGCCGATCTGGTCGATGCGCCCCATATTCCCGACAATAGTTTTGATTGCATCATTATCACCCAGACCCTGCAGATGATTTTTGAGGTCGATCAGGCTATATCCACGCTGCACCGAATTTTGAAACCAAACGGTGTGATGCTTGCAACCTCGCATGGAATTACCAAAGTAGCGCGACGCGAAGGTGTCGATGACTGGGGGGAATACTGGCATTTCACCACGCAATCATCCCGCAAACTATTTGGCGATGTTTTCGGGCGCGAAAATATCGACGTGTCTTCCTACGGCAATATCCTTACAACGATTGCGTCTTTGCATGGGCTGTCCGCCGCCGAGGTGGAACCAGACGAGCTGGATCACAACGATCCGGACTATGAACTGCTCGTTATGGTGCGCGCCGTAAAACCCGGCTAACCGGTGCGATATTACTTGATCGCCAGAAAGCCCTCGAATGCGAGGTATTTCTGAACCGTCGTAATATCCTGAAAACCGGCGCGCTTCATCAGGTCAATATTTCCCTGTGTCGAGAAAGGTTCCAGAATACCTTTCAGGCTTCTGGTTTTGGAAACAATTTCTTCCGCATCGAACCCATTGTGTAATTTAAAGTCATTATACAGGATCGAAATGATATCCTGAAACCGCGCATCCGGTGCCCGAACTTTTTCAAACAGCAATAGCGCACCGCCCCAATTAAGCGATTCATAGAGCTTGTTAAACAGCTCCTGCCGGCTTCTGGGGGGGATGAATTGCATGCAATAGTAAGACACAATCAAATCCGATTTTTCGAAATCAAACGTTCGCGCGTCTTCGTTCAGGATGCTGATGTTGGGAACGTCTGAACAATGCTGTTTGGCGTTCTCGGTCATAGATTCAACCGGGTCCAGGCCGATCCAGCGTGCATTGGGCTTGGCTTTGTTATGCACAGCCATCTTTTTCAGCAACTCACCGGTGGACACACCGATTTCATAACAGGTGCTTTCGTCGGATACGAAAAAGTCGCTTAACTGACAGCATAGATCGTGGCCCGACTCATAAAGCGGCACAGATTGTTTGATATGTTCGACAAATGTGTCCGGGGTGTCGCCACCGAACGACCATCCGGCATTTTCAGCTTCAATATCGTGACCTACGCCCATTACCATTCTCCACTACATAAATTGATTCGCTAAGGATATTCTTAAGTCCGTATCTATGTCTACTTCCAACTCTGATGAATCCATTGCGGGCAGGGGCGTTGTGGCTGTTAATCTTGAACAATTTTGAAACGGGCAATCGCAAGATTGGCGCGCCCATGCACGGGTCTGGCATTCATTCATTTGCGTTTGCTGACGCGGTATTCGTGCGCGATGGCGACGGGGCAATAGCATGTCGTTATCCCCGCCTGGGGCTGGTTGAAAATAAAGTCAGGAAGAACCGCGAATTTGGCGTTGTTGTGCTTGACGGGCTTAGCGAGGAGGCCTAGAACGCACGCCACGCGCGGTTGTAGCTCAGTTGGTTAGAGTACCGGCCTCTCACGC
>JAHRVD010000249.1 GCA_019090845.1 Marinosulfonomonas sp. | reverse complement strand
CGCATCGCCATTTGGGCGAGTTTGATCAGGAGTTCTCGGCCCTTGCCGGACGCCCGGTTCAGGTCATGTTTACTCCACATCTGGTCCCGACGAACCGGGGGATTCTGGCGACCTGCTATGTCAAGGGTCAGGCCCAAGCGATCCACGAGGCGCTGGTTGCGCGCTACGCCGATGAGCCGTTCGTGGTGGTATTGCCCTTTGGCGAACTTCCGGGCGTGGCCCATGTGCAGGGGTCGAATTTCTGCCATATCGGGGTTGCAGGTGATCGGATTGCCGGGCGCGCGACGGTGGTAAGTGCGATTGACAACCTGTGCAAAGGTTCGTCTGGTCAGGCCATACAAAACGCCAATCTGATGCTGGGGGTTGAGGAAACCACCGGGCTGACGCTGGCCCCGGTTTTTCCATGAGGGCGCGATGAAGGGATTAAAGAAAAAACGCCGTATTCAGGTGATTGTGGCGGCGGTTATTGCGCTGGCACTGGCGACCGGGCTGATCGGCTACGGAATGCGCGACGGGATCAACTATTTCCGCGCGCCCAGTCAGGTAGTGGCCGAACCGCCGGGGCCAAACGAGGTATTTCGCATGGGCGGGCTGGTGGCCGAGGGCACCTTGATGCGCGGGCAGGGCAAAACCATCAGCTTTTCGGTGACCGATGGTGGTGCCGAGGTTCCGGTGACATACACCGGGGTTCTGCCAGACCTGTTTAAGGAAGGCGAAGGCATGATCGGTACGGGTAGCTACATTAACGGCGTTTTTGAAGCCACTGAAATTCTTGCTAAACATGACGAAACATACATGCCCAAAGAAGTGATCGACGCGCTGAAGGAACAGGGTGTTTATCAGGAGCCGGATTCTTAAAGAAAAGCAGCCGATTTGCACGGTGCCGTGGTCTTATTGTCAGGGCCTAAATTCTTGCCGTGACATCCGGTAGACCACCATCGGTTTCAAAATATGACCATCCTCAATTGCCGGATGGTCAAAATCGAGCTCCGCAGCCCGGCTCATTCCAATCCGCTGCATCACCTTTTCCGATGGCAGGTTTAACCTCGGCGTATAGCTATAAATTTCATCGATACCCAAAGCGGTGAAGCCATGCTCAAGCCACGCAAGTGCCGCTTCGCTGGCGTAACCCTTGCCCCAAACCTCGGGTGTCAGACGCCAGCCGACCTCGGTGCAGGGCGCGAACGGCACACCGTCTTCCAGCCGTGACAGTCCTGCCATGCCCAAAAGCACTCCGTCTGATTTCCGCTCAACGGCGCTGAAAGCATAGCCAAAGCGTCGCTGCTTTTTTTCAAAGCCATCCAGCATTTTTTCGGTTTTCCCGGTATCATAAGGTGCCGGGAAATAGCGCATCACGTCAGGGTTGGCGTTAATCTTTGAAAACGCTTCCAGATCGCCTTTTTTAAAGGGCCGCAGGATTAATCGGGACGTTTCGATCATTTGGGGCCGTTCATTGGCGGGCGGTGCAAGTGAGCCCCTTTTTAGGCAGTGCTTGATCTTTGGGGCAAGATTAAATGGCGTGGTCTGGCCAAGTGGATGAAAGATTACCGGCTGTCGGGCAGCCCGAAAACCCAAAAACGGCGCGCAATTTAATGAGCACCGTTTTCTTCGTTGTGATGGCCGATTTGGTGCGCTTTAGGCAGGGTCAGACATGGAGCGGATAGTCAATGTCCAGATCGTCGCCCATATGTTCCAGAGATTCGCTTACGTCGTCAGACAGATCAGTGATCCCGTCCGAAACTGACGCCAAAACCGCGATGCCAAGGCCGACAATCGCCGCCGTAAGAACAACCCAGTCAACAGTGACAGCACCAGATTCGTCGTTCAAAAACTTTAAGGTAAATTTCATCAGGTTCATTTTCGTCCCTTTCGCGATCCTATAGATGGAAACCATAGCGCGCTAATTTTCTACCGCCAAAATTTGACGTAAATTGTCCGTGTTTGTGGCGAAGCAATGGCAATACGTAAATTTGCGGATCGCACCCGGTCGAACGCATTGGTTAAATGATTTTAACCCTTTGATCGCAGCCTGAGGCGGAACATCCGCAACAGGTTAATTTTATGAAAAGCGTAGTGACTATTGCCGAAGATATCGTGCGCCGAGAGGGCGGCTATGTGGATGATCCGTCTGATCCGGGTGGCGCGACGAAATACGGGGTGACGCTTGGCACCCTGCGCCGCCTAAAGCTGGATCTGACCCGTGACCAAAAGATTGATCGCGATGACGTGCACGCAATGACCCGCCTGCGCGCGCGCGACATTTATATCCGCGATTATTTCAAAAAACCGCGCCTTGATCTGTTGCCGGATGTTTTGCAGGCCAGCGTTTTTGACATGTATGTCAACGCCGGTGCCAATGCGGTTGAGATTTTGCAACGCTTGCTGCGTGATATGGGGCAGATGGTCAGCGTTGACGGAATTGTCGGGCCGCAAACGGCCGGGGCGGCGGAACTGGCCCATGCGGCAGCGCCCCAACATTTGGTGGATGCCTATGGGATTGCCCGGCGTAACTATTATTACCGGATCGCAGACCGGCGTGTTGGGAGCCGCAAATATGCCCGGCGTCTGGATGGTACAAAAGGCGGCTGGATTGTGCGGGCCGAGGAATTCATCGCGCCGCGCTATCACCTGAGCGCGGCAGAACACCGCTTGCGGGTGGCGCGATGGGGATGATCGAAGTTCTGCTTGGCTTTCTGTTCGGCGGTGGGCGCAATGTGGTGCGCGAAACCGTCGAGGTGTTTCGCGAAAACACGGAAAGCTCGCACCAGCGCAGCGCGGCCTATCGCGCCGCCGCGCTAGGCCAGTTTGCATCCGAATTCGCTGTGGAACGAAAAGGCGTGTTTGACCGGTTCATGGACGGGCTGAACCGGGTGCCCCGACCCGCACTGGCGTTTGGGACGCTGGGGCTGTTTGTTGCGGCGATGGTTGATCCGGTCTGGTTTGCCGAACGCATGCAGGGAATTGCGCTGGTGCCGGAACCGTTATGGTGGCTGCTGGGGGCGATTGTGTCGTTTTATTTTGGCGCGCGTTATCAGGTAAAAAGTCAGGATTTTCAGCGCTCTATCGCGGGCACGGTTTGGCGCGCGGCGGATGTGACGCGCAATATAGCCGCTTTGCGCGACCTTGACGCTGGGGGGGGAAGTTTTGCCGACAACCCGGCGTTGCAGGAATGGAGTGAAACCGATGAGCGGTGATGTTTTCGTAAATATCCTGACCGAGCACGGGCCGTGGGTGTTGCTGGTTTTTTACCTGCTTTACCGGGACTTGCAAAAGGATCAGGCGACGCGGGATGTGGTGAACAAGAACTCGGTCGTGCTGACAGAACTGACAACATTGATCCGCGAACGTTTGCCGCGCGGATAAGGAGAAAAAAGATGGCCAAGAACCTGAAAGACGCAATTGAACGCAACCGGATCGCAGCCGAAGAACTGGACCGGGCGTTGCGCGATTGTCTGGCCGTAGTGGCCGACGAGCCCAAGATCGTCGCCGAGGGGCGGTTTCGCGTATTTACCGGCGGGCGGGCAGTTCGAGCCGGCAGCCAGTAGCGGATAAAATTGAGCGTGCGCAAATGTGATCGGCGGTGTGGCGATTTAGCGATCCGTGCCATTGGCGCGGCGCGCAATCGCGGCTAGGGTCCGCGCATGTTGGTGGAACTGGGACATTTCGCGCTGATCACAGCGTTTCTTGTGGCGATCGTGCAGTCGGT
>JAHRVD010000248.1 GCA_019090845.1 Marinosulfonomonas sp. | reverse complement strand
GAACCAAGCTATGCACAGGCCGAACTGACCGTTGATGCACAGCGCAATTTTTCGATTGATCAAATGGCCGAGAAAGTGATCAGCGTTTTGTTGGATCACGGCGACCTGCTGGAGACTAATTAGATGGTTGAAATCGTCAATGTTCCTTTGCCCGGACGTGAATATCAGGTTCGCATCGGGCAAGGTTTGATCGGGCGGGCAGGGGCAGAGATCGCGTCGTTACTGGACCGCCCGCGGGTGGCCGTTCTGACGGACGAAAACGTAGCAGCGCACCATTTGGCGGCGCTTAAGGCGGGGCTTGGGGACGCTGGCATCACGATGAGCGCGCTAAAACTGCCCGCTGGCGAAACCACAAAAACATGGCCCCATCTTTCGCGCGCTGTGGAATGGCTGTTGGCCGAAAAAACCGAGCGGCGTGATGTGGTCGTTGCGCTTGGGGGCGGGGTAATCGGTGATCTTGCCGGGTTTGCGGCGTCAATTCTGCGCCGTGGTGTTCGGTTTATGCAGATACCAACGTCGCTATTGGCACAGGTCGACAGTTCGGTTGGCGGCAAGACCGGGATCAATGCGCCCCAAGGCAAAAACCTGATTGGGGCGTTCCACCAGCCCTCGTTAGTGCTGGCCGATACAGACGTGCTTTCAACCTTGCCCCGGCGTGATTTTCTGGCCGGTTACGGTGAGGTGGTGAAATATGGGCTGCTTGGGGATATTGATTTTTTTCAATGGCTTGAACAAAACGGCCCGGCGATGGCCGCTGGCGATATGGCCGCGCGCATCCAAGCCGTTCGCCATTCGGTTCAGATGAAATCTGATATCGTGGTGCGTGATGAAACCGAGCAGGGGGATCGCGCCTTGCTGAACCTTGGGCATACGTTTTGCCACGCCCTAGAATCCGCAACCGGATACGGCGAGCGGCTGATGCATGGGGAAGGTGTGGCCGTTGGCTGTGCTTTGGCGTTTGAGGCATCGGCCCAGCTTGGCCTATGTTCACAAGAAGACCCAAGCCGTGTGCGTGCGCATCTGCGGGCTATGGGGATGAAGACCGATCTGGCCGACATCCCCGGCGATCTGCCTGACGCGGATGGATTGCTTGATCTGATGGCGCAGGACAAAAAAGTGGTGGATGGCAAGCTGCGGTTCATTCTGGCGCGTGGCATCGGGCAGGCATTTGTTGCCAGCGATGTGGACACGGCGGTGATCCGGCAGGTGCTGGACGCGCAACTGGCGGCGCGTCCTGCTTGATTGTTATCGCTAATCGGGTGCTAGAACGGAATTTCGTCGTCCATGTCGCTTGGCGCATTGTTTGCCTGGCCGGATTGGCTGGAGCCATATCCGCCGGACTGATCGGCCATATAGCCGCCACCCTGACCGCCACCGCCGCCACCCTGACCGCCGCCACTGCGACCATCAAGCATCACCAAAGTGCCGTTAAAGCCCTGCAAAACCACTTCGGTTGAATAGCGGTCATTGCCCGACTGATCCTGCCATTTGCGGGTTTGCAACTGGCCCTCGATATAGACCTTGGAGCCCTTTTTCAGGTATTGCTCGCAGACCCGAACCAGCCCTTCGGAAAACACCGCGACAGTATGCCATTCGGTCTTTTCGCGCCGCTCGCCGGTGTTTTTGTCTTTCCAGTTTTCAGACGTGGCAATGCGCAGGTTGCACACTTTGCCGCCGTTCTGAAATGTCCGCACTTCTGGGTCAGCGCCCAGATTGCCAACCAGAATCACCTTATTTACTGAACCCGCCATATCCGATCTCCCGTCGATTCTGCGTGAATTTTTCCAAACCTACACCAGCCGATCTTGGTTAAACATGCCTTAATGGCCGGAATTTCTGGAAGTCCGGGTTTTCTGGTGATAAACGGGGCTGGCAGTTTTTGGGGTGTCTGATGTTAGTACGTTTGGGTGGGGCATTTTTGGTTTTATGCGTGGCGTTGCCATCTGTGGCGGCCGCGGATTCAATAAATCTGTCGTCCAAATCGCGCGTCGGTCTGTTTCAGTCGCAACTGGATGTGCTGGATAATCGCGCAGCGTCGCAATATTCTGGTTCGATCCGTTTGCAACCACCGCGCGCAATCGTCCCCGGAACACCGCAAGCCTTTGCAATGGCTGGTAATTTTAGGGGGCCATTTGTCGATCTGGCGCGCGGTTTTGCAGCACAATATGACATACCAGAAGCGCTGTTTTTGCGGCTTGTTCAACAGGAAAGTGGTTGGAACGCTGGTGCGCGTTCACATAAGGGGGCAATTGGTCTGGCGCAATTGATGCCACAAACCGCAAAATTTTTGCGCGTCAACGCCCATGACCCAAAGCAAAATCTGGAAGGTGGCGCGCGCTATCTGCGCCAGATGTATGACCGGTTTGGTTCGTGGCGGCTGGCGCTGGCGGCCTATAATGCCGGGCCAGAGGCGGTTGCGAAATATCGCGGTATTCCGCCATATTCCGAAACCCAGAAATATGTCCGGGCGATACTGGGCAGCTAACTGCGCCCCTCGGGCCCGTCATAGTGACGCTCAACCTTAGCGACCCGCACCGTGTAATAGGAATACCACCGCTCGCGCCCCAATTTTTGCGCCAATGCATGCTCTGAGACATTTTTCCAGTTCACCAGCGCCGCCTCATCAGCCCAATAGCTGACCGTGATGCCAAACCCGGCGTCGTTGCGCGTCGTTTCAATACCCAAATATCCCGGCTGAGCGGCCGCCATTTCGGCCATTTTTTCGGCCATCGCGTCATAACCAAAGTCACCCTCAGTGCGCCGGGCACTGAAAATTACCGCGTAATAGGGCGGCGTGGGAAGTGGCGCAAAATCAGACATCTGGGACGTTATAATTGGAAAACCCTATTCGGCAGCCATTTTAATCACCGGCTCCATCCGGGCCAGCACATCTTCGGGCAGATGACATTTGATCTCATGACCGTTCGCCAGCGTGCGCATTGGCGGCACGTCCTTGTCACACAGACCATCCGCAACATCGCCTTTCCAGCGGCAGCGGGTCTGGAACGGGCAGCCAGGGGGCGGGTTCATCGCTGAAGGAATGTCGCCTTCCAGCACGATCTGTTGTTTTTCAACCGATGTGTCGGCAATCGGCACAGCCGACAACAAGGCTTCGGTATAGGGGTGGTAGGGGGGCGAGAATACCTGATCCGTGTCGCCCATTTCCACCACATGCCCCAGATACATCACCATCACCCGATCAGCCAGATAACGCACAATCGACAGGTCATGGCTGATGAACAGCAGCGTGGTTTTTTCTTCGCGCTGGATTTCCATCAACAGATCAGTCACCGCCGCCTGCACCGACACATCCAGTGCCGAGACTGGTTCATCGGCCACAACGATCCGCGCACCACCGGCAAACGCGCGTGCAATTCCGACGCGCTGTTTCTGGCCACCCGACAACTGGCGCGGCATACGCTCGGCAAATTCACGCGGCAGTTTCACCAGATCAAGCAGTTCCAGCGTGCGTTGCTGACGGTCGGCGTCATTGTCACCAATGCCAAAGATTTCCAGCGCCCGCACAATCTGGCGACCGACGGTCATTGACGGGTTCAACGTGTCAAACGGGTTCTGGAAAACCATCTGGATAGAAGACACGATGTCGGTTCCGCGATCCTGAATTGGAATATCCTGGATGTTATTGCCATCCAGCAGAATTTCCCCATCCGTGGCCGTTTCCAACCCCATGAGAACCTTGGCAAATGTGGATTTACCACAGCCTGACTCGCCGACGATTGCCAGTGTTTCAGATTCGCGCGCCTCAAAGCTTAGGGTTTCGTTGGCCTTGACCACCTTTTTGTCGCCACCACCAAACAGCGCATTCGCCGCCACCTCATAATATTTCTTCAGGTTGTCCATTTTCAAAACAACCTCGCCTATTTCGGCTTTTTCTTTGGCCTCGCTGACCGTGATTGGGGCGTCCCAGTCAATTTCTCGGAATTTCACGCAGCGCGAGCCGTGGCGGTCGTCGCCCTCAATCTCATCCATTCGAACATCGCCGGTGTCACAGCGACCGGACTCAAAATAGTCGCAGCGGGGGCCGAAATTGCAGCCCTTTGGGCGTTCATGGGGCAGCGGGAAATTGCCCGGAATTGCCACCAGTGGATGGGTGTTTTTGTCAGCACCAGGCAGCGGGATCGAGCGGAACAGCGCCTGCGTATAGGGGTGCTGCATCTTGTCAAAAACATCTTCGATCGAGCCGGTCTCGACCGCCTCGCCCGAATACATCACGCAAATGCGGTCACAGGTTTCCAGCACCAGCCCAAGGTTGTGCGAGATGAACAACATCGAGGTTCCATATTTCTTGCCCAGAGCCTTGACCAGTTGCACGATCCCGGCCTCGACCGTCACATCAAGTGCTGTGGTCGGTTCGTCCAGTATCAGTAATGCGGGCTTGGACATCAGCGCCATCGCGATCACGATGCGCTGTTGCTGGCCACCTGACAGTTGGTGTGGAAAGCTTTTCAGGATGCGTTCCGGGTCGGGCAGCTTCACGTCCGTGACCACCTCTAGGGCCATCTTATAGGCCTCGGCCGCACTGGTGCCCTCGTGGATCATCGGCACTTCCATCAATTGTCTGCCGATTTTCATTGCCGGGTTCAGGCTGGCCATCGGTTCCTGATATATCATCGCAATTTCAGAGCCGCGAATGGCGCGCAGTTCTTCTTGGGACATCGCATTCAGATCGCGCCCCTTGAACTTGATCGAACCACCGACAATGCGCCCGTTGACGCCCAGATCCTGCATCACGCCAAGCGCAACCGTGGATTTGCCACAGCCGCTTTCGCCCACCAGCCCCATTGCTTCGCCCGGTTGAACAACGCAGGAAAAATCCATCACCGCAGGAATTTCGCGCAGGCGGGTAAAGAATGAGATCGACAGTTTGTCGATTTCTAGGATCGGGCCATCATAATCAGATTTTGTCATGTCAGTCCCTCAGGCTTTCTTCACGCAATCCGTCCGCCAGCAGGTTCAGCCCCAAAACAAGGCTGAGCAGCGCCAGCGCCGGTGGCAGTGCTGGGTGCAGGTAGATTGACAACAGTTTGCGCCCTTCGTTGATCGTTGATCCCCAGTCCGGGCTTTCAGGGGGCAGGCCAAGGCCGAAAAACCCAAGCGTTCCCAGCAAGATCGTCGTATATCCAATCCGCAGGCAAAAATCGACGATCAGCGGGCCGCGGGCATTGGGCAGGATTTCCCATAGCATGATATACCACGCGCCTTCGCCACGGGTCTGTGCGGCGGCCACATAGTCACGCGTCTTGATGTCCATTGCCAGCGAACGCACGATCCGAAACACGGTTGGCGAGTTCACAAATACGACCGACACAAAGACCACAAGGATGCCGCCGGGCACATCGAACCCGTCAAGATAAGCGGGCAGGACGGCGATCTTGCTGCCGACCTCTGAAATGGTTGAAAGATAAAGCCAGCCAAGCACCACCAGAACGCCGATCATCATTGGTGTGCGTATCCGCGGCTGAGTATGGTAGCGCGAGTTAAGCAATACTGCCGCAAAGATAAGCGGAAAGATAAATAGCACGGCCGCCATGTAACTGGGGATGCCGGTTTCAACGATTTCCGGGGTGACCAGCAGGTAAAACAGCAAAATCACCGGAAACGCGAGGATCAGGTTGGCAAAGAATGACAACAGCGTGTCCAGTTTGCCGCCGAAATACCCCGCCGGCAGGCCAAGCGTGATCCCGACCATGAAGGCAAACACTGTCGCCAGCGGCGCAATTGCGACCACCACCCAGCTGCCTTTGACCATTCGGCTAAAGACATCGCGCGCCAGATTATCGCCCCCCAAGAGGTAGTAGGAATACAGCTCTTTTTCCTCGGCACCCGGCACAGCTATCCCCGGAGTCTTGTTCTTTAGCCCGGAAATTTGGGTCAGGGCGTCATGGGTGACGATCATGTCGAGCGGACCGCCGATAATCGCCGTAAAAACCCAGAACATAACCAGCGCAAAACCGATCATTCCGATCGTGCTGTCAAAAAGTTTGCCGTAAAGACCCAGTTTGCGTTTATAGGCAATCGACAGTGCGAAAGTTGCGATCAGCGCGATCCATACCGGACCGAACTGCAAAAAGATGCGGGTGATGATAGCGCCCCAGCTAAGTGGTTCCATGATCTCTGCCCCTCAAGAAATTCTAATGCGTGGGTTAAGGTAGACATAGCCGATATCCGATATCAGCTGGGTCACCAGCACAACCACGACCGACACAACCGAGACGCCCAAGAGCAGCTCGATGTCGTTATTTCCGGCCGCCTGCACCAGCGTCCAGCCAAAGCCCTTGTAGTTGAACAGGGTCTCGACAATGACCACGCCGTTCAAAAGCCACGGGATTTGCAGCATGATGACGGTAAATGGTGCAATCAGCGCGTTACGCAGCGCGTGTTTCATCACCACTGCTGGAAAACTGACGCCTTTCAGGCGCGCGGTGCGGATATATTGCGCCGTCATCACCTCGGTCATGCTGGCCCGCGTCATTCGCGCGATATAGCCCATGCCATAAAGCGCGATTGTTATCACCGGCAGGAAGAAGTTGATAAAGGTTATTTCCTTCATGGCGCTTGTTGCGGTGCCTTTGAACAGGGTTTTGGTCTCGATCCAGCCCCATTCATGAAGCAGCGGGCTTATCCCGAATTTTGACGAGGCGAGCAAAGCGATAAATATCACGCCGGATACATATTCGGGTGTGGCTGTTGTCAGGATAGAGACCGTGGACAGGCTGCGGTCGGTGCGTGATCCTTCGCGCATTCCGGCAAAAACCCCGATTATCAGCGCACCCGGCACCATCACTATCATCACCCACATCATCAGCCAGCCGGTCAGGGCCAAACGTTCAGATATCACCGATGACACTGATTTTCTAAAGACTGTCGATATGCCCCAGTGGCCCTGCAGCACGCCGCAAAATGTCGGGGCCGTTTGGGCTGTGTTGTCTTTGTTAATGCATCGCCCCGTAATGACACCGTCATCTGCCTGATGAGTGTATCCGGGCAATACGCCCAGCCACTGGCCGTATTTTATTGGCAGGGGGGCCAGGTAGCCGCGTTTTTCAAGCCATGAATGAACTTCCTGATCGTTCATCCGGGCGTTACCTTGATTCTTGGCAACTTTTTCAAGGTTTGGCGCAAGGTTGGTCAGGACAAAGACAATGAATGTAAGGCAAAGCGCAGTCAGCACCATTGTGCCAAGCCGGCGCAGAATAAATTGTTTCATCAGGTCCCCCGTCTTGCGATCACAGACAACGTTTAGGGCTTAACTACCCTTTGTTACGTTGTCCGGCTTATGCGCGCTGGCAATCTGAATTTAACGCCAGTGCGCGTTCTGACGAAAGGATCGGCCTTGCGTCAGATGAAAATGGGCCGCCGAAAACCGGCGACCCATGTTGTTTGTCAGGCCGACAGGCCGAATTTATACAGGTGCAATTCGAATGTCGGGTGCATTTCCAATCCGACGAACCCGTCGCGGAAGTGGCGATAGAGCGACCGCCAGTAAGGCATGATTATCACGCCCTCATCGACCATAATCTGTTCAATTTTAGTCATGACCACACGCCGCTTATCTGCGTCAGCGATCGACAATGCGCTGGCCAGAAGAGTGTCAAACTCTGCATTATTGAACCCTGTTTCGTTCCATGGTCCATCGCTTTTATACGCCAGCGCCAGAATCTGAACACCCAAAGGACGCATGTTCCAACCGGTGCCCGAGAACGGGAATTTCGCCCAGGAATTCCAATAAGTTGAACCCGGAAGAACCGTGCGTTTGACCGAAATGCCTGCGTCGCGAAGCTGCGCTGCGACGGCGTCACAGGTATTGCGCTCCCAGTCATCATCAATCGAGGTCAGTTCAAATTCGGTGTCGCTAAACCCGGCTTCTTCCAACAAAGCTTTGGCGCCAGCGGGATCGTAGACCGCAGGACCGATGTCGGCGTATTCAGGGTGCAACGGCGAGATATGGTGGTTTTCGCCAACCGCACCGTTTCCTGAAAACCCAAGTTCCAGAACAACTTTGTTGTCGACGGCCATTGCCAATGCCCGGCGAACCCGCACGTCTGCATATGGTTTGTCGTCACCGATTGTGCCGTCCGCATGGGGGCGCACAACGAAACAGGCGGCAGTGTTTGCCTCTGATTTGTTGTATCCCAGGTCGTCGAACACTTCGATGAATTCGCCAGCACTTTGATAGGTCGCATCCACTTCGTCGGATTCAAACGCTGCAACAAAAGCCGACGGGTCGGTGCCAAAATCGATAAACTCGATCCGATCAAGGTATGGGCCGCCATAGACTTCGGTTCCCCACCACGTGTGGTCTGTGTTGCGTGTCAGAACGCCGCGCACACCAACCTCGTAATCTCCGGGCAAATAGGGGCCGGTGCCGATTGGATCGTCGGCCGGGTTTCCATTGTCATAGCTTTGATGAACGATGGCGGACGGGTAGTCGGCCATGCCCGCGATCAATGTGATGTCCGGGCTTGGCAGGTTCAGTTTCACGGTGTGGCTGTCAACGACTTCGATTGCGCCGCTCAGGGCCTTTTCCGTCTTGGCGTCTACTAGCGTGGCAAACCGGCCAGCCATAGAGTTGCCTTCAACGCCTTTTTCACACCAGCGACCAATATTATGGGCCACGTCATCAGCGGTGAAATCGTCGCCGTTATTCCATTTTACGCCCTTACGAACGTTCAGGGTGTATTGGGTTGCATCTGTGTTTACTTCCCAGCTTTCCAACAGCATGCCCCGGAATGAGCCGTCGTTGTTGTATTCAACCAGATAGTCCAGCCAGCCGCGACACACATGCGAAATTTCCGAGAAATCAAATGTCCGTGGGTCTTTAAGGGCGATGACATTCATCTGAATGCGGAATGTGCCACCTTGTTGGGCGGCTCCTGCGGCCTGTACGGGTGCGGTTGCACCGATCATCGCATATGCGGCAGCCGAGGTCGCGCCAAGCGCTGTTGCGCGGGCCAGAAACTCGCGCCGGTTAAGTTTGCCAGCCTTATGTTCGTCGGCATACATGCCGACAGCCGGGTGCATTGGTTTTCCATTGATCGTTTTCATTTTAATTTTTCTCCCTGCAAACTCTTGTTTTGGGCATTCGCACCATAAGGCGGTCTATACCTGTTTATTCAATCTGGACGGTTTTGGCAGCGTCCCCCCTGGCAGCATTGCCGCACGGATTGTTACCCGGCGTCAACGCGCGCATTCGCCAATTTGTAGTCTGAATGCGACATATCTCTCTAACAAAAACGACATCGACGCAGGAAGCAACAAAATTGCGAAAAAAATGAGGAAAAATATTCCGTTACCGGGCGCGCCTGAACGATGTTGGGGTCATTCCGGTCTGTTTTTGGAACGCGCGAGTGAAATAGGCAGCCGAAGAAAACCCAAGCTGACCGGCAATCTGATGGACCGGAGCGCGGGTTTCACGCAGCAGGCGGCGGGCTTCAAAATGCACCCGGTCGGCAAGCAACTTAGAGGCGGGCTTGCCCGAAGTGACGTTACAGACACGCGACAGATGTGTTGAGGTGACGCCAAGGCAGGCGGCATAATCTGTCACTGTTCTGGCGCTTTGAAAATCCCGCTCGATCAACGCTGCAAATGCTGCAACCAGGCGTCGCGCGGCCTGTGATCCGTTAATCGTATCTGCATTGGCCTCGATGTGGCGGTCAAGCCAAAGAGATATCAGGCCGCCGTGGTGCATTAATGCCCGGGCCTGACCCGGCTTGTCGCCTGCACTTTCCTGACTGATATCTTCAATCAATCGGTTTAATTCAGCGTGCTGGCGTGCATCGCGAAACCGCAGATGCTGGGCGTCATCAGGCAGGCCAAGATCGCTGTTGCGTGGAAAGAACACCACCGAGCCATAGACCTGCCCAAGCATGTCAAACCCATGCATGGTATCAGCGGGCACAAAAACCGCGTTATGTGCCCCATACCCACGGGTGACGCCCGATACAGTAATGCGGCCTTGCCCCTTGGTGAACCAGAACAGAACAGGCTGTGAATAGCTGCGCATCGCCTCGGTGCGCCAGCGCCCGCCTTGCGCAAAGCGCGCCATCGGCACAACGCGAAACGCGCCGCCGGACGTTAAATCCCCCGTCATGTGATGTGTCAGCCCCCGTTTAGTGGGACAAGGCTAGGCCAGCATTTTGCGAATTGATAGACAAAACCTTACCCTCACAGAAACTATGGCACATCTTGGGTTAGGAGCCGTTCAACGCGGCCACATGTTGGCCGTGATCAGGGCCGCGCAATGCGGTTCCAGGTTTTCATTCGGGCACGAAACCACGTGCGTTGCCGTTTTGCATAGCGCCGTGTGGCGGTTTTGGCAGAATCGCCTGCTTGCTCAAGTGACATCTTTCCAGTCAGATAGGCGATCAGTTCTGGCGCGCCGATAGCCTTGGATGACGGGCGCATTGGATCCCAGTCTGCAAGATTTGCACGGGCTTCATCCAGCGCTCCATTTTGTAGCATCAGATCAAAACGTCGGTCAGCGCGCTCTGCCAGCCAGTCGCGCGCAGCGTCGATCAGGATCGTTTCTGCATTGTCCAGCGCCAGCAAAGGGGCAGGGGTGTCGTCCTGCCAGGCCGCCAATCCACGCCCGGTGGCTTGCAAAACCTCCCATGCGCGCTGCACTCGAACCGGGTTGTTGGTGTCGATCCGCCCGGTTGTAGCTGGGTCCAGATCATCCAGCATCGGGCGGTGGCCCTCTGCCTGTATCCGGGTGTCGGCCTGTTGGCGGATTGCCTTTGGAATGTCGGGGATATCTGCCAGACCTTCGGTCAGGGCGGTAAAATACAGCCCGGTGCCGCCGACAATTATCGGTCTTTGCTCGCCGTTCAGAAAGGGGACCACATCGCGCAACCAGTGACCTACCGAATAACCTTGTGATCCGGGAACATGGCCATAAAGCGCGTGCGGCGTCAGCGCGATTTCCTGTGGCGACGGGCGGGCTGTTAACACATGCCAGTTGGCAAACACCTGCAAGGCATCGGCGTTGATTATAACACCGCCCTGACGTGCAGCAATTTCCAATGCCAGCGCCGACTTGCCGCTTGCCGTCGTTCCTGCGATCAGAACGGGTCGTTCTGGCGATATGTTATCAAGTAATGTCAGCGTGTTACCTGCTTTGTTCCGGTCAAAATTCCAACCCGTTTGTGTCCGGCAACCGCCGCCACTTCAAGTGATAATCCAAATTGCCCTTTTTACGCATTGAACCCAAAGGCGTTTTCCGACATTTTGCGGCGAAACGAGTTTACGCCAAAACAGGGCAAAATATATGACCGACGTGGATCAAACCCAATCCCCCACCACATATAAACGCGTTCTTTTAAAAATATCCGGCGAGGCGTTGATGGGGGATCAGGGCTATGGGTTGCATCCGCCCACGGTTGTCCGGATTGCCCAAGAGGTAAAGTCGGTCCACGATCTTGGGGTCGAGATTTGCATGGTCATTGGTGGTGGCAACATCTTTCGCGGCTTGCAAGGCAGCGCGCAGGGGATGGAACGCACCACAGCCGATTACATGGGCATGCTGGCCACAGTGATGAACGCGCTGGCGATGCAATCAGCACTGGAAGACATCGGTGTCTTTACCCGCGTTATCAGCGCCATCCCGATGGATCAGGTCTGCGAGCCCTACATTCGCCGTCGCGCCGTGCGCCACCTTGAAAAGGGCCGGGTCTGCATCTTTGCGGCCGGAACCGGAAACCCCTATTTCACCACCGATACCGCGGCCACACTGCGGGCCAACGAAATGGCTTGCGAGGCGATCTTTAAGGGCACCAAGGTGGACGGTGTTTATGACAAGGATCCTGAAAAATTTGACGACGCCAAGCGCTATGACCAGATTAGTTATGATGACGTGTTGCAACAGCGCCTTGGGGTGATGGATGCCAGCGCGATCGCACTGGCGCGCGACAATAATCTGCCAATCGTGGTGTTTTCGCTCGACGAACCGGGTGGTTTTCGTGGAATACTGGCAGGTGAAGGCACCTATACAATCGTCGGTGGATAACGCTATAAGCCGCAAGACGTGATGCGGACGCCAAATAAAAATAAGAGTAGAGCCAATGGCGGAAGATAATATTGAAATTGATCTGGATGACCTGCAGCGCCGGATGGATGGCGCTATGGTGGCATTGCGTCAGGAATTTGCTTCCCTGCGAACCGGGCGTGCGTCGGCCACGATGGTCGAACCGATCAACGTTATGGCTTATGGCACACTGACCCCTTTAAACCAGATCGGCACTGTGAACGTGCCCGAACCCCGGATGTTAACGGTCAATATCTGGGACAAAGGCCTTGTCGGGGTTGCCGAAAAAGCGATCCGCGAAAGTGGACTGGGGATAAATCCGGTGATCGACGGAACTGTGATCCGGCTGCCCATTCCGGAACTGAACGAAGAACGCCGTCGCGATCTGTCCAAGGTTGCGGCGCAATATTCCGAAAGCGCACGTATTGCGGTGCGCAATGTGCGCCGCGATGGCATGGATCAACTGAAAAAGGCCAAAACTGACGGCATGTCCGAAGATGACGTTAAAATTTGGTCTGACGAGGTTCAGGAATTGACCGATGCTTCCATTGTCGCGATTGACGCTGCACTGGAAAAAAAGCAATCCGAAATTATGCAGGTATGAAGCCGGCGGTTGTCGGGTGAAGGGATATTGAGTTTGAAAGACAGTTCACATTCGGGGCCTGACCATGTCGCCATAATAATGGATGGCAATGGCAGATGGGCGACTGCACGGGGCAAACAGCGCCTGTTCGGCCATCAGGCTGGCGGTGCGCGGGTGCGTGAAGTTGTTGAATCCTGTCCCGGACTTGGGGTCAAATATCTGACCGTTTTTGCATTTTCGACCGAAAACTGGAAACGCAGCCCGTCCGAAGTTTCCGGGCTGATGACGCTGTTTCGCCGCTATATTGCCAAAGAAACCAAGGCTCTGGATGACAACGGCGTTTGTGTTCGCTTTATCGGCAGCCGCGAGCGACTTGACGGGCGGCTGATCACGATGATGGATCAGCTTGAAGAGTTGACCAAAGATAATGACGTTTTATATCTAACGGTCGCGATCAATTATGGTGGGCGCGATGAGATAGCGCGCGCAACGCAGCGCGTCGCCATTGAGGTTGCTGCCGGGCGGCTGGACGCTGCCACCATTACGGCCGAAACATTCGGCAATTATCTGGACACCGCCGGCCTGCCGGATCCGGATCTTGTAATCCGCACAAGCGGCGAGGCGCGGGTGTCCAACTTTTTGCTCTGGCAATCAGCCTATTCTGAATTTGAATTTGTCCAAACACTCTGGCCGGATTTCTCGGCCGAGGTTTTTGCCGATTGTATTTCCAGTTTTGCCGGCCGCGAACGACGGTTTGGTGCCGTTACCGGATGAACGTTCGCGCCCGAAAATGGGATGATCTGCGCGCCCGCCTGTTTTCAGGACTGATTATCGCGGCAATTGGCCTTGGGGCTATCGTGATGGGCGGCGTCTGGCTGAATATTCTGGTGGCGATGCTGGCTGGCGTGATGATCTGGGAACTGGTGCGTATGCTGTCGCCCGATCAGATGACCGCCGCGCAGGCGTTGTCTGCCCTGACTGGTGTTTCTGTGTTACTTATCAATGGTCTGGCCTTCCAATCTGTCTGGCTTCTTTTGCTGGCAACCGGTGTGATTGGTGTTTTGTGGTTGAACAAGGGCCGGGTGATATTTTTGTTTTATGCGCCCATAATATTTGTTGGGGCGATATCCGCCTTTGTCATTCGAACGCAATTGGGATTGAGCATTCTTTTGCTCGTCGTCGCGGTCGTCGTCATGACGGATGTGGCTGGGTATTTTGTTGGCCGTTTCGTTGGTGGCCCGAAGTTCTGGCCCAAAGTGAGCCCAAAGAAAACATGGTCGGGCACCGTTGGTGGCTGGATCGGTGCGGCGATAATTAGCGTGCCCTTTGCCGAACCCCGGTTTGGGGTGGTTATTGCCATTGTGGCGGTCATTTTGGCCTTCGCCTCGCAATTGGGCGACATTGCTGAAAGTGCGATCAAGCGTCGCTCCGGGGTCAAGGACAGCTCTGGCCTGTTACCCGGACATGGCGGGTTTCTGGATCGGTTTGACGGGATGATCGCGGCACTTGCTGCCTCTTATATCGTCTGGATTATGGTTGGTGGCTGGCCGGTGGCGGGCTGATGCGGCGGGTCTCGATATTTGGTGCGACCGGCTCGATCGGGCAGAACACGCTTGATCTGATTGGGCGTCGGCCGGGCGATTTTCAGGTTGTGGCACTTAGCGGCGGGCGCAACGTGGCGCAACTGGCCAAAGATGCCCTGACTTTCGGGGCCGAGGTTGCGGTGACGGCCCATGACGACTGTTACCAGGATCTTAAACAGGCATTGGCGGGCAGCAAGGTAACGGTTGCCGCCGGGGCGGATGCCATTACCGCTGCTGCCAGGTTGCCGGCGGACTGGACCATGTCGGCGATCGTGGGGGCGGCCGGCTTGGCGCCGGGGCTGGCGGCACTTGAGCAGGGCAAGGTTCTTGCTCTGGCCAACAAGGAAAGTCTGGTGACGGCTGGTCCCTTGATTACGGCCACGGCGAAAAAGCACAGCGCGACGATCCTGCCGGTGGACAGCGAACATTCGGCGGTATTTCAGGCGTTGATTGGCGAAGACAAACGGGCGGTCGA
Organism: Marinosulfonomonas sp.; assembly: GCA_019090845.1. GTDB lineage: Bacteria > Pseudomonadota > Alphaproteobacteria > Rhodobacterales > Rhodobacteraceae > NORP110. The sequence continues at coordinate 7,118 of JAHRVD010000248.1, read as the reverse complement.
GCGGGTAATTATTACCGCATCCGGTGGCCCGTTTCGCGAATGGCCTGTCGGTAAGCTGGCCAAGGCAACACTGGAACAGGCGCTGAACCATCCCAACTGGGTGATGGGACAACGGATTACGATCGACAGTGCCTCTATGTTTAACAAAGCGCTGGAAGTCATCGAAACAAAAGAGTTTTTCGGCTTTGAGCCAGAACAGATAGAGGTGCTGGTGCACCCGGAAAGTCTGATCCATGCGCTGGTAGGTTTTAACGACGGAGCGCTGATGGCGCATCTCGGGGCGCCCGATATGCGCCACGCAATCGGCTTTGCCCTGAACTGGCCGGAACGTGCGCCTTTACCGGTTGATCGCCTTGATTTGGCGCGGATCGGACAGTTGCGGTTTGAAAACCCGGACGAAGAACGTTTTCCCGCCCTGCGTCTGGCGCGCGAGGTGATGGCAAGCGGTGGTATGGCCGGCGCGGTATTCAACGCGGCCAAAGAAATCGCGCTGGATGCGTTCATTTCAAAGCAGATCGGTTTTCTTGACATGGCCGATATAGTCGAGGACACGCTGGCTAAGATGTCAGCGGAACCGAGCCTTAATGATGCCGCCTTTACCCTTGATAACGTCACCCAAACTGACCATCTGGCGCGTATACGTGCAGGTGAAATGATCAGTGCAATAAACCAATGAGGCCCGAGTTTGGAATTTGTTAACCTGATCCCGTCGTTTGGCGGTTTGCTTTTCACGATTGCAACTTTTCTGGTCGCACTGCTGATTATCATCGCGGTGCATGAATATGGGCATTACATTGTTGGTCGCTGGTCAGGCATCCACGCCGAGGTGTTTTCCCTTGGGTTTGGCCCGGTCATCTGGTCCCGTTTTGACAAACACGGTACCCGATGGCAGTTGGCGGCCTTGCCCTTTGGCGGCTACGTCAAGTTTCTTGGCGATGCGAGTGCGGCCAGCAGCAAAGACACACTGGCGATAGAGGCGATGAGCGATGATCAGCGCCGCCACACTATGCATTCCGCCCCCCTTTGGGCGCGCGCAGTCACGGTTGCCGCAGGGCCGGTGTTCAACTTTATTCTGTCAGTGCTGGTTTTTGGCGCGGTTATTGCTTTTCGCGGGGTGGCCACTGACCCGCTGACCATAGATGAGCTGCGCCCGGTTCCCTATCTGCAGGAATTGCAGTCGGGCGACGAAATACTGGAAATTGAGGGGGTGAAAACCCCGGCGCTTGAGGATTTTGGCGACTACGTCGCAAACCTGCCTGTCGCACCGCTGCTGGATTACACTGTGCTTCGTGACGGGCGTGAAATAACGGTCTCGGCCCCAGTTCCCTATCCGGCAATGATTGGCGGCGTCACGCCCGGATCTGCAGCGATTGATGCGGACCTGAAGGCCGGAGACGTGATTGTCAGTGTCGATGGCATTGAAATGAATGCGTTTTCTGAGTTGCGCAGTTATGTCGGCGCGTCAGACGGGGCCGAACTAAAACTGGAAATCTGGCGCGATGGCGCCACGTTGGCGTTACCGTTGCAACCGCGTCGAATGGATTTACCGCTGGCAGATGGTGGCTTTGAGACACGTTGGCTTATCGGCATTACCGGGGGCATGTTATTCAAACCGGCAACCCAAACACCGGGCCTGTGGCAATCAATTTCTCAAGGCGCCCAGCAGACCTATTTCGTCGTGCAATCCAGCGTTTCGGGCCTTTACCATGTGGTCGTGGGGTCAATTTCCAGCTGTAATCTGCGCGGTCCGATTGGCATTGCCCAAACCTCGGGCGAGGTGGCCAGTCAGGGGATAAGCAATTTCATCTGGTTTATCGCGGTCCTGTCTACGGCCGTTGGTTTTCTTAACCTGTTTCCAATTCCGGTGCTGGATGGGGGTCATCTGGTGTTTCATGCCTACGAAGCGGTTGTTGGACGCCCGCCCAGTGACGGGGCGATGCGTATTTTGATGACAATTGGCATGGCATTGTTGTTGGGATTGATGGTTTTTGCGCTTTCAAATGATCTGTTTTGCCCCTGAATATATCGCAAAACCGGGTTAAGAATGCCTTAGTGATGACATAATGTCCGGGTTAATTTCAGGTAGTAGGAAACATCCTGGGATTAGTTCGATGCAAACTATACAGACTGGCTATCGGGGCTTAACGCTTTTGTTTGATCTCAACTGGGATCGGTTCCTGTATTTTGGCACGATTGCCGTTGCATTGCTGCTTGGTGCCTATCTGGGTTCGCTGTAAGGTAAAAAAGCACGTATTTCGCTGATTTAATCGCCAAACGTCCCGACACCCCAACCCCATTTTCGTCTTTTGACAAGGTCGCCCAATCCCGATAGTCAACATCTAACGGATGTTTGTTTGGATTGGGGCCTATGCACGATCACGTCGCCTGTGTGGCAAAGAGTAATTTTGTTAAGTCAGGCTTTTTGCATCGGCTGACACTTATATTTTTCCTTATGTTTTGCGCGGTATCCATAATCGCGACGACACCGGTGTCTGCACAAGATTACAGTATTAAATCTGTGGCTGTGACCGGCAACCAGCGTATCGAGACACAATCAATCCTGCGCTACGCCAGAATTCAAACCGGACGCAGTATTTCCGCGTTTGAACTGAACGCCGCATATCAGCGGGTTGTTGACTCCGGGCTGTTTGAAAACGTTGAATTTGTTCCTCAGGGCGGGCGACTGCTGATCCGGGTTGTGGAAAATCCGACCATCAATGTGATAAGCGTCGAAGGCAACAAGCGCATTGATGATGAGGCAGCGCTGGAAATAATCACTTCAAAACCGCGTCGCGTCTACAGCACGATTCAGGTCGAGCGGGATGCATCTGCACTGGCTCAGGCCTATCAGGCGCAGGGCCGGTTTGCAGCGGCCGTCACACCCAAAATCATTCGTCGCAGCGACAACCGTGTTGATCTGGTGTTTGAAGTTCGCGAGGGGCGCGGTTCCGAGATTGAACGGCTATCCTTTGTCGGCAACCGGATATATTCGGACCGGCGGTTGCGTCGGGTCATGGGTTCTAAACAAGCCGGCCTGCTGCGCCAGATTATCAAACAGGATACATATGTTGCTGACCGGATTGCTTTTGATAAACAATTGCTTAGCGATTTCTATCAGTCGCGTGGGTATGTCGATTTTCAAATATTGTCCGTCACGTCAGAATTCTCGCGCGAACGTAATGCGTTTTTCATTACGTTTAATGTGCGTGAAGGGCAGAAATTTACAATTGGCGCGGTAAGCACCGTCAGCGAGATTGCTGAAGCAGATGCCGATGAATTTGACCGAGAGGTGCGAATGCGCAGCGGTCAGGTCTATACGCCGCAGTTGGTGGACCACTCGATTGCCCGGCTTGAACGGCTGGCTTTGCGCAAAGGTTTGTCGCTTTTACGGGTCGAACCACGGGTAAGCCGCAATGATCGTGATCTGACACTGGATGTCGAGTTTGCTTTGGTCAAAGGCGCGCGCGTATTTGTTGAACGCATCGACATCGAGGGCAATGTTACCACGCTGGATAAGGTGATCCGGCGCCAGTTCCGCACTGTCGAGGGCGATACGTTCAATCCACGCGAAATTCGCGAAGCTGCAGAGCGTATTCGTGCACTTGGTCTGTTTACAGCATCAGATGTCCGGGCGCGCGGCGGCACAGATGATGATCAGGTGATCGTTGATGTGGAAGTCGAAGAAGGCCTGACAGGTTCTTTGGGGTTTGGGGCATCTTACGAAACGTCCGGGGGGCTTGGATTAACGGCCAACTTCAGCGAAAAAAATCTATTGGGACGGGGCCAGACGCTGAATGTGGATATCACCGCAGGGTTGGATAATACCAGCGGCGGAATAACCTTTGTCGAACCATATTTTCTGGGACGCGATCTGAAGTTCAGTTTTACGGGACAGTATCGTGAGACGGAATACGACTATACCGATTATAACACGCGCAGTTTCCTTTTCCGGCCCGGGTTTGAATTTCCGGTCAGCGAAAATGGTCGCTTGGGTGTGAACTTGGCTGTTTCCAGCGACAAAATATTTAATGTTGATCCGGGTTCTTCGACGATCTTGTTGAGCGAAGCGGCAACCGGCGATGTGCTTGGCACATCCATTGGGTATAGTTACAGTTATGATACCCGACGCGCGGGGCTTAGCCCGACTTCCGGTATATTGCTGCGTTTTTCGCAGGATTTCGGGTCACAGGATGGCGGCGGATCATTCGTCAAATCCACTGCAATTGCGTCCTATCAAAAGCAAATAATGAACGAAGAGGTAACTTTGCGCGCGACCATTGAGGGAGGTGCGCTATTCAAGAGCGGTGGCAACAGCCGGTTGACGGAACGGTTTTTCCTGTCTTCCAGCCAGATGCGCGGTTTCGCACCGTCCGGTCTGGGTCCGCGCGACACAGGGGCTTTGAACGAAGATGCGCTTGGCGGGAACTATTTTGCCGCCGCACGATTTGAGGCTGATTTCCCATTAGGTTTGCCAGAGGAATACGGCATTAAGGGCGGCGTCTTTTTGGACGTGGGTACCGTATGGGGGCTGGATGACACCCTTGGCGGTGCGATTGACGATAGTCTGCATTTGCGATCATCGGCGGGGATCTCAATTTTCTGGGAAACGCCGATTGGACCGCTTCGGTTCAACTTTTCGCGCCCGATCAAGAAAGAACCTTACGACGAAACGCAGAATTTCAATCTGACAGTCTCGACGCAGTTCTAACGATGGCCCGCTGGTGCGCGACATTGTGTTTGGCGGTGATGGTTTTGGTCGGCCATCCGGTGTCCGGGCAGGACCTTGGCGTGGCTGTCAGTCCCATCCTGACAATTGACAGTGACCGGGTTTATGGTGCCAGTCTTGCCGGCCAGAGGATTGGTGCGGAATTGGAAATGCGCCTGCAGGAATTGGTAAGCGAAAACCGGCGGATAGAGGCGGAACTTGAGGCAGAAGAACAAAGTCTGACCAAAAAAAGGGCGACGCTGCCGGCAACCGAATTTCGCGCGCTTGCGGATACATTCGACCAAAAAGTGCAACGAATTCGCGATGAACAGGACGCAAAGCAAAGGGCATTGCAGACGCTGCGCGAAAACGATCGGCGGGCATTTGTTGAGGCGATCTCTCCGATTTTATCCGCTATTGGGAATGAGCGCGGCGCGTTGCTGATATTGGAGCGGCGCGACGTTTTGTTGTCGGCAGACAGTATCGACATTACCGACGAAGTAATTGGTCGTATTAACGCCGCTCAGCCCGGTGGCGCAAACACATCACCTGACGACAGCGGCACGACCCAACCAACCGCGCACGAGTGACAGCGCCGACTTGTGCCAAACCCGATGAATTGATAACCAACAAATGCAATCAAAGGGGAATTGAATGAGTTCTGATAAGACAACGGCTGATATAGACCTCATTCAGCGAATATTACCGCATCGTTATCCGTTTCTTCTGGTTGACCGGGTCGAGCAGATCGACGGTCAGACTTCGGCTGTGGGCATCAAGAATGTAACCTTCAACGAGCCCCATTTTCAGGGCCATTTCCCCGGTACGCCGATCATGCCGGGTGTCACAATCGTCGAAGCAATGGCCCAGACCGCTGGTGTGCTGGTGGGTGTTGCGCTTGATCTGGCCGACAAGGATATGCTGATGTATTTCATGTCGATCGACCGGTGCAAGTTTCGCCGCAAGGTCGTGCCCGGTGACGTGTTGAAACTGTCCATTACGACTAAGCGGGGCGGCGGGAAAATCTGGAAATTCCATGGCCGCGCCGAAGTTGATGGAGAGTTGGCCGCAGAAGCCGAATTTACTGCAATGATGGACCTGACACAGGACTGAATGATGAGCGTTGATGCCAAAGCATTCGTTCACCCAAACGCTGTTGTTGAAGCGGGCGCAGTTATTTCTGCCGGTTGTAAGGTCGGGCCATTTTGCACGGTTGGGGCAGAGGTGGTTCTGCACGCCAATGTCGAGCTAAAAAGCCACTGCGTTGTGACCGGCAAAACCGAGATTGGTGCCCAAACAGTTGTATTCCCCTTTGCGGTCGTGGGTGAAATTCCGCAGGATCTTAAATTTCGGGGTGAAAACACGCGTTTGGTCATTGGCCAGCGCAATCGTATCCGCGAAGGCGCGACGCTGAATGTGGGCACCGAGGGCGGTGGTGGTGTCACCACGGTTGGCGATGATTGCCTGTTTATGACGGGGGCGCATGTGGGCCATGATGCACAGGTGGGTGATCGCGTTGTGATGGCCAACCAGTCCGCATTGGCGGGCCATTGTATTATTGGCAACGATGTCATCATCGGTGGCCTGTCGGGTGTACATCAGTTTGTCCGGGTCGGCGCAGGCGCGATCATTGGCGCGGTGACGATGGTCACCAACGATGTGATCCCGCACGGGCTGGTGCAGGGGCCACGCGGCATTCTGGACGGGCTGAACCTGGTTGGCCTGAAACGGCGCGGCGTTGCCCGTAGCGACATTACAGCACTCAGGGCCGCGTTTCAGTCGCTGGCGCAGGGCGAGGGTGCCTTTCAGGATCGGGCCCGCCGGTTGGCCAGTGATACCGAAAATGATTATGTCCGGGAGATTGTCGATTTCGTGCTTGCCGGATCAGACCGGTCTTTCCTGACACCGGGTTAGGGGGTGGCGCGTGCTTGCAATTATTGCCGGTGAAGGTGCTCTGCCAAATATCCTGTATCGCCATCTTTCAGCTTTGGGGCACCCCCCGCTGATTGTCCAATTAGACGGGTTTCCGGCGGAAATTCCAAACGCTGCAAAAATCCATTTCCGGATTGAGCATCTTGGCAGCTTGCTGGCAGACCTGACGGCTCGCGGCATCACCGATCTTTGTCTGGCCGGACATGTGCAGCGCCCCCCCATTGATCCGGCCCAGATTGACAGTTTGACCGCCCCCTTTGCGGCAACCATCGCCAAGGCGATTAAGGCGGGTGACGATGGCGCATTACGCGCCATTATGACGATCTTTGAAGGTGCAGGTTTCACCCTTAAATCAGCCGATGAAATAGTGCCGGGCCTGATGCCTGGCGCGGGTGTTCTAAGTCAGGCCAAGCCGCACAATCAGCACGAAAAAGACGCCGTGCGGGCCGAACAGATTGTGGCGGCTCTTGGGGCTGCGGAT
>JAHRVD010000247.1 GCA_019090845.1 Marinosulfonomonas sp. | reverse complement strand
GTGCTGATCGTGGTCATCCTTGGCGGGCTTGGCACGCTGGTTGGCCCGGTGCTGGGGGCGGCCATTTTTGTTCTTCTAAAGCACGAAGTCGGCAACTACACCAACCACTGGCATATCGTTATCGGGCTGCTTTTGATCGTCACGGTCATGGCCGGGGGGCGCGGCATTTATGGTCAGTTGGAACATTGGCTGGCGAGCCGATCCGGCAAGGGGCGGGACGGTCTGAATGCTTGAAGTCAGAAACCTCTGTAAATCCTTCGGCGGGCTTGAGGTGACCAAAAATGTGTCGTTTGCACTGGAACCCGGTGAGCGCCGTGTCGTTTTGGGCCCCAACGGTGCGGGCAAAACAACGCTGTTCAATCTACTGGTCGGAGAGTTGTTACCATCGTCGGGCGATATCCTGATTGATGGTGCATCCATAACCGGCCTTTCGGTGGACCAACGAGCGCTGGCAGGCATGTCGCGCAGCTACCAGAAAAACAACCTGTTCGAAGATCTGACCGTGCGCGAAAATCTGGCGCTTGCTGCCTCTGCAGGATTATCAAAAACCAGATGGCTAGCGCGTGATAGCTTTCATGACCCGGAAGTTCGCGACATTGTTCAAGACGTTGCCCAACAGGTAGCCATAACAGAGATCCTCGATACTCCGGTGCACAGCGCGTCCTATGGCAACCGGCGGCAGTTAGAGGTCGGTCTGGCACTGGCGACCCGCCCCAAAATTTTGCTGATGGACGAGCCGACATCCGGCGTTGGGCCGGGCATGATATCTGCGTTCAACCAACTGATATCCGGGCTGCCGCGTGAACTGACTGTGGTGATAATAGAACATGACCTTGATCTGGCTTTTGATGTGGCCGATCGGATTACGGTTCTGAACTACGGTGATGTGGTGTTTGAAGGAACGCCAGCGGAAACCCGCGGCAACCAAATTGTCCGTGACATCTATCTTGGCGATTGGCAGGCCGATGCTTGATCTGAAAGGCATCCAAAGCGGTTATGGCGAAACCCGGGTTATACACGGGCTTGATCTGACGGTGGATGCAGGCAGCGTTCATGCTCTGCTGGGGCGCAACGGCGTTGGTAAATCCACCACCCTCAAAACGATTGTCGGGCAATTGGCGCTAACCGCTGGTCAGATCAGTTTTGGCGGAACAAACATCAGCGCGATGACCCCCTATGACATCGCCCGGCTTGGCGTTGCCTACGTGCCGGAAACCCGCGATATTTTTGGCGCGCTTTCGGTGCGTGAAAACCTTGAACTGGCCGGTCGCCTTGCCCCGACCGAAGATGCAAGCTGGGACATCGAGCGTGTCATTGATTTCTTCCCGAATCTGGCAGATCGGCTTTCCAACGGCGGGCATGAACTGTCTGGTGGCGAGCAACAGATGCTGGCCATCGGGCGCGCACTGATGATGGAACCACGCATTCTTTTGCTCGATGAGCCGACCGAAGGTCTGGCACCGATTATCATCCAGCAAATTTTCGGTAAGCTGAAGCAGCTGAAAAACGAAGGCATGACTATCCTGCTTGTCGAACAGAACTTCAGTTTTGCGACCGGGCTTGCGGATGCAATCAGCCTGGTTGGGCGCGGACAAATCGTGTGGCAAGGCACAGCCGAAGAGCTTAAGAAAGACAACGAAACCCACGAAAAATGGCTGGGCGTATAAAATGAGGATTACAAAATGACCGACGCATACATCTGCGATTATGTCCGCACTCCAATAGGTCGTTTCGGCGGTTCTTTGTCTTCGGTGCGCACCGACGATCTGGGCGCTATTCCTTTGCGGGCGCTGGCGGAACGCAATCCGGAGATGGATCTGGCTGCAATTGACGAAGTTATCTTTGGCTGCGCCAATCAGGCAGGCGAGGATAACCGCAACGTAGCCCGCATGTGCCTGCTGCTGGCCGGATACCCCGACGCTGTTCCCGGCGCGACGATTAACCGTTTGTGCGGCTCCGGCATGGACGCGATTATTGCCGCTGCCAGAACGATCCGCGCTGGCGAAGCCGATCTGATCGTCGCTGGCGGCGTCGAAAGCATGTCGCGCGCGCCTTTCGTCATGCCCAAGGCAACCAGCGCCTTTTCGCGCCAAAACGAAGTGCATGATACAACACTTGGCTGGCGTTTCGTAAATCCGGCGATGAAGGCACAATATGGCATCGAGTCGATGCCCGAGACCGGCGAAAACGTAGCCGAGGATTTTGGCATTTCGCGTCAGGATCAAGATGCCTTTGCGCTGCGATCACAGGAAAACGCCGCCGCTGCGATTTCCAGCGGTCGGTTGGCCGAAGAGATCGTGCCAGTTTCAATCCCGCAGCGCCGTGGCGATCCGGTGGTATTTGATACCGACGAACATCCACGTGCGACCACGGCAGAAAAACTTGCCGGCCTTAAGGCACCATTTCGCAAAGGCGGCACTGTTACGGCGGGAAATGCCTCTGGCCTGAATGATGGTGCGGCGGCGCTGGTGATTGCTTCCGAAGCGGCAGCAAAAAAACATGGCCTGACGCCGTTGGTGCGAATTTTGGGCGGCGCAACAGCAGGTGTTACGCCGCGGATCATGGGCATTGGGCCAGTTCCGGCAACACAAAAACTGTGCGGCCGACTGAACATAACGCCTGCCGATTTCGATGTTATCGAATTGAACGAAGCATTCGCCAGTCAGGGCATTGCGGTTCTGCGCGGCCTTGGGCTGGACGATGCAGCAGACCATATCAATCCTAACGGCGGGGCCATCGCTTTGGGCCACCCTCTTGGCATGTCGGGCGCACGTATAACCGGCACCGCGATGATGGAGCTGGTGCGGCGCGAAAAGAAATTGGCACTGGCAACGATGTGCGTCGGCGTCGGTCAGGGAATCGCAATCGCGCTCGAAAGGGTGTGACACAAGCCGTTTGAGCTGAAGCGCCAAAATTGTTGCCAAATCATGCTCAAACGACAACGATTGGGCCGTCTGCTGTTCGTATCCCGGCATTCTGGCCCTTTTCGTTGACACGGCAGGCCCGATCACGCATCCCACGCCAAGTGTATCAGTGAGGCATTAAGATGAAGATTGCGATGGTTGGAACGGGATATGTCGGGCTGGTTTCCGGCGTGTGTTTTTCAGATTTCGGACACGAAGTTGTCTGCGTCGACAACAATCCCGACAAAATTGCCATGCTGGAACGCCTGGAAGTTCCGATTTATGAGCCCGGACTGGAAGGTTTGCTGGCAAAAAACGTAGCCGCCGAGCGCCTCACATTTTCGGGTGACCTTGCTGACGCTGTATCGGGCGCAGGGGCAGTTTTCATCGCTGTGGGAACACCGACAAGGCGCGGCGACGGCCACGCGGACCTGACCTATGTATTCGCAGCCGCCGAACAAATCGCCAAATCAATTACATGCTACACAGTTGTAGTGACCAAATCGACGGTGCCCGTGGGCACGAACCGCCGCGTCAAAGAGATTATCGCCAAAGCAAACCCGGACGCGAAATTCGATGTGGTTTCCAACCCCGAATTTTTGCGTGAAGGCGCAGCGATCGACGATTTCATGCGCCCGGACCGGGTCGTCGTGGGCGTCGAGACACAAGAAGCCGAGACGGTTATGCGCGATATTTACCGTCCATTGTTCCTGCGCGATTTTCCGGTCGTTATTACCGATCTGGAAAGTGCTGAGATGATAAAATACGCAGCCAATGCCTTTCTTGCAACGAAGATAACTTTCATAAACGAAATCGCAGCACTTTGCGAAAAAGTGGGCGCTGATGTGAAACAGGTGTCCAAGGGCATGGGGCTGGACGGACGCATCGGCAACAAATTCCTGCATGCAGGCCCCGGTTACGGCGGATCATGTTTTCCCAAGGACACCAGCGCACTTGCGCGTATCGGGCAAGAACATGCTGCTCCAATGCAGATCACCGAGGCCGTTATCAAGGTAAACGAAGAAGTAAAACGTCGCATGGTCCAAAAGATCGAGGATCTCTGCGACGGCTCGTTCAACGGCAAGACGATCGCTGTACTGGGCGTTACGTTTAAACCCAACACCGATGATATGCGCGACGCACCGTCACTGGCAATTGTTCCGGCGATGATCGGCGGGGGTGCCAAGGTCCGTGTCGTTGATCCGCAGGGAAAGCGCGAAGGCCTGGATCTGTTGCCCGGCGCCCAGTGGTGTGACGATGCTTATACGGCTGTTCAGGATGCGGATGCCGTTGTGATTTTGACGGAATGGAACGAATTCAGGGCTTTGGATTTAGAACGGCTGGCTCAGGGAATGTCGAACGCTCGGATGGCCGACTTGCGAAATATATACTCGGAAAACGAAGTCATTCGCGCCGGGTTTGGAAAATATGTGCCTGTCGGGCGATAGCCGCATAATTTTTTGTGGGGCATGAAGGTGACAGCTTAATAAGGAGCGCTTTCGCGAATTTCCCTGAAGGTGTAAGTGGGGTCATATGTCCGACCTAAACAACACACCCGGGATAAATTGTATTGAAGTAATAACACCGAACCTGAAACGCAGGTTATCCGGGGTTACGGCAACAGTTGTCCGGCTTGTGCCAATTCAGACCGATCAGATTGCAATCGCGGCAACCGGGCCGGGGTTGCCGGATAGTTTAACTCATATCCCGCTCGCCCGGTTGTTTCTGTTGCCAAGACGCAAGCTGCGGGTCTGGCACGCAAGACGCAATACAGAGATGTTGTTGGGTCTGATCTTGCGCCACGTGGCCAGATTAAATTTGGCGCTGTTGTTTACCTCTGCATCACAACGAAACCACACCTGGTTTACGCGTTGGCTGATTTCAACAATGGATGAAGTTATTGCAACGTCTGGGAAAACGGCCACCTATCTGAACCGCCCTGCCGCCGTTATCCACCACGGCATAAATACGCAGCGGTTTTGCCCACCTTCGGATCGCGCGGGTTTGCGGGCAAAACTCGGTCTGCCAAATGGTGTGCTGATCGGTTGTTACGGTCGCATCAGGCGCCAAAAAGGCACCGATGTTTTTGTCTCTGCTATGATTGCGTTGCTGCCCTTGATGCCAGATCACCACGCTTTGGTAATGGGGCGAACAACGCAATCTCATTCTTTGTTTCTAAAAAGGTTGAAACATCGGGTTGCTGCGGCCGGATTGTCAGACAGGATTCTTTTCCTGCCGGAAGTCCCGGTTGACCAAATGCCGGCTTGGTATCAGGTGTTGGATTTGTTCGTAGCGCCGCAAAGATGGGAAGGCTTTGGGCTGACACCGCTGGAAGCAATGGCTTGTGGCGTTCCTGTTGTCGCAACCCGTGTCGGCGCTTTTGATGAGCTGATTGTTAACGGAGAAACCGGAACTCTCGTTGCGCCCAATGACATCCCGGACTTGACCGGTGCGACGCGCAAATATCTGGAGTACCCTGATATCAGGCGCAAATCGGGAATTGCGGCGCGTGAGCACACTGCCGCAAATTTCGCGCTGGCAGATGAAGCGAGCAAGATCATTGCAGTCTATCGCAGCCTTCTGGATGCCCCGGTCCTGAAATATCGGCCAACGCTGTTTTCCATGCCGGCGCTGATTGAGAGGATAGGCTTTCAATTTGAAAAAAGACTGTCAGGCGATCGAATTCAGGCGCGATCGGCACAAGCCTCTGAGCTGATGCGGGAACTTGCAGGAAAGACAGTTTCAATTGTTGGTAACGCGCGGGCGTTGACGAACGAAAATAACGGCCCGGACATCGATCTGGCGGATATCGTTGTCCGGATCAATCGCGCGCCCCGCCCGACCGAAGCCTCGCATGGACGGGCAACAGACTGGCTGGCTCTGGCCACTTCCATGCCCAAAGCGCAGGTGCGTAAGCTAAGGCCATCGCGTGTTTTATGGATGAGCCCCAAAACCAAAAGAATACCGTTCTGGGCCACTGGGTTGCCGGGGTTTTTTGTGAACCCCAAAACAGAATGGCAACGCCTGAACGAACAGCTTCAGTCATCGCCGACCACAGGCCTGATGATCATTGAACTTATCAGAAACTCCGACGCGAAATCGGTCAAGCTTTATGGCTTTGATTTCTTTGCTTCAAAATCGCTAACCGGGCGGCGCGAAGCGTCACAGGTTCCACATGATTTTTCGGCCGAACAAGCCTTTGTAGATGATATTTTGGCGAACGATCCGCGATTCCACCTGATCCCCACAACCACTTGATCTGTTAAGCTCGACTATTCTCTTTCCCCCGGCGCTGCTTTGCTCTAATCACCGCCTCCGTTACCAGACTTAAGGAGACCCTGATGGGCTATCGCGTCGTAGTTGTTGGCGGCACCGGAAATGTGGG
>JAHRVD010000246.1 GCA_019090845.1 Marinosulfonomonas sp. | reverse complement strand
TTTGACGCCGGTTACACCATCGCCGAGCGCCCTGATCTGCGCATTCTGCGTGATCCGTTCAGCGCCAAACCGAATGTGCTGTTTTACGCCACCAAGCGTGTGGGCGGCGACGTATCGGACTTTGGCGCGATCAAACTGCTGAAATTCTCGGTCGCTTAACGGCGCATCCGAGATGTGGTCTGGCCTTTCGGGGCCGGGCCTTGGGCGCGCGTTATTTCAAACCCGTGTTGTCTAGCTGCTCCCCCTCCGTCCGAGCAACGCGGGGGCGCGCGCCCAGTTTGACGCAGGCGTCGGTGCCCACCTGGGCCCGGTCGCCTGCGAGAGGGGCCGAATAATCGGAGATGCGTTCATGTTGTTAGTCGAGCAGACCACAGTGCCGGGCGCGGTGCTGCCGGTCGCCCAATTAAAAGATCATATGTTGTTGGGCACCGGCTTTGCCGATGATGGTGCGCAGGACCTGTTGGTGGAGAATTACCTGCGTGCAGCCATCGCGGCAATCGAGGCGCGCACCGGCAAGGTTTTGGTGACCAAAAGTTATAGCTGGACGCTGACAGTCTGGCGAGAGGCGTGCCGCCAGCCGTTGCCATTGGCACCGGTCAGCACGCTGGATGCAGTTCGTTTGGTGGATCGGTTGGATCAGTCAAGCGTGGTGGACCCGGCAAACTATCGTTTGATGGTCGACGATCATCGCCCGGCGATTGTTGGTGCGGCCGGTAATCTGCCAAGCATCGCAATGGGCGGCACGGTCGAGATTGATCTGACCGCCGGCTATGGGCCTGCATGGGATGATGTGCCGGTTGATCTGGCGCAGGCTGCGTTCCTGCTGGCGACCCACTATTACGAAAACCGCAATGTCGCGGGGCAGGATGTCGGCATTCCGATGGGTGTGACGGTGCTGATCGAGCGCTATCGCAGCCTGCGTATTCTGGGCGGGTCGGCCCGGTGAGCGGGGTTCATCTGAACCGCAAGCTGGTGCTGGAGGCCCCGGTGCGCATCGCTGATGGTGCCGGTGGGCATAGCGAGACCTGGCAGGTTCAGGGCACGTTATGGGCACAGATCAAAGCAGGCACCGGGCGCGAGTCTGCCGGGCAGTTTCTGACGGTCTCTTCGGTGCCCTACAAAATCATTGTGCGCGCGGCACCGGATGGCGCGCCTTCGCGCCCCAAGCCCGAGCAACGGTTTCGCGAAGGCAACCGGGTGTTTCGCATTCTGGCGGTGTCCGAATTTGACGCAGCCGCACATTACCTGACCTGCCACGCAAGAGAAGAGGTGTCCGCATGAGCTATGGTATGGCGGCAGCACTTCAGGTCGCAGTTTTCCAGCAATTACAAGGTGATACGGTTCTTGCGGGATTGGTGGGCAGCAATATTTTTGACGCCGCGCCAACCGGCACGGTGCCAACGCTTTACGTCAGTCTTGGGGCCGAGGACGTCAAGGATGCCAGCGACAAGACCGGCAGCGGGGCGGCGCATGAGTTTACCGTCTCGGTGGTCACTGATGGTGCCGGCTTTCTAAGCGCCAAGGATGTGGCGGTGGCGATTTCGGATGCCCTGAGCGGGGCGGCTTTGGTGCTGACCCGCGGGCGACTGGTGTCGCTGAATTTTCTAAAGGCGCGGGCGCGCCGGGTGCGTGCGGATGACGTGCGCCGGATTGATTTGCGCTTTCGTGCGCGGCTTGAAGACGACTGATTTTTCCAAATTGGAGTGACGAAAATGGGTGCCCAAAACGGCAAGGACCTACTTATCAAAATCGACATGACCGGCGGCGGCATGTTTGACACGTTTGCAGGGCTGCGCGCCACGCGAATTTCATTCAACACAGAAAGCGTCGATGTCACCAGTCTGGAAAGTCAGGGTGGCTGGCGCGAACTGCTGGGCGGGGCGGGTGTGAAAAGCGCCTCGATATCGGGTTCGGGGGTGTTTCGCGACCATGCAACGGACGAACGCGCGCGCCAGATTTTCTTTGACCAGCAGGTGCCGGATTTCCAGGTGATTATCCCGGATTTCGGGATCATGGAGGGGCCGTTTCAGGTGACCTCGATCGAATATGCGGGCAGCCACAACGGCGAAGCGTCCTATGATCTGTCGATGGCTTCGGCGGGTGAACTGACGTTCACGGCGATCTAGCTATGGCAAACCCCTGGACGGGAGAGGTGGCGCTGGTCATCGACGGTGAGCGGCGGGTGCTTAAGCTGACGCTGGGCGCGCTGGCAGAGCTAGAGGCAGGTTTGGAAACGGACACGCTTGTAGCACTGGTGGAACGCTTTGAGGCGGGCGGTTTTTCCAGCCGTGATGTGCTGGGGCTGATCGTGGCGGGGCTGCGTGGCGGCGGCTGGCAGGGCAGCGCAAGTGATCTGCTGGCCGCTGAGATCGAAGGTGGCCCGCTGGCGGCTGCGCGGTGCGCCGGGCAGCTGTTGGCGCGGGCGTTTTCGGTGCCTGAATGAGCAGTTTTGACTGGCCCGGTCTGATCCGGGCCGGGATTGGCGGGCTGGGGCTGCGTCCGGTTGAATTCTGGGCGCTGACGCCGGGCGAGCTGGCGTTGATGCTGGGGCCGGGCAGCGGTGCGGTTCCCCTTAGCCGGGGGCGGTTGGACGAATTGGCAGAAGCATTTCCGGATAGCGTGAAGGGAGACGAAGATGGCTGATATTTTTGGCCGCGACGGGTTTGATGAACAGGTCGAGGCACTAGAAGGCACGCTGGGCGGGGCGCAGGCGATGGCGGCGGCGTTTCAGCAAGAGCTGGTTTTGATGCAGGCAACAATGGCCGATACCGGGCGCGAGGTTGCCAGTCTGAAGTCGGGGATCAGCAGCGGTTTGCGCCGCGCGATCGACGGCTTGGTCTTTGACGGGGATCGGTTGTCAGATGCCCTGAAAAGCCTTGGGGAATCGATGTTGAATGCGGCCTATTCGGCGGCGCTTAAGCCGGTGACCGGCCATGTCGGAGGCCTGTTTGCGGGTGGCATTGAGAGCATTATCGGCGCTCTGTTGCCGTTCGAAAAGGGCGCCAGTTTTTCGCAAGGCCGGGTGATGCCGTTTGCCAGTGGTGGCGTTGTGTCGGGGCCGGTTCGGTTCCCGATGCGCGGCGGCACCGGTCTGATGGGCGAAGCGGGGCCAGAGGCGATTATGCCGCTGTCGCGCGGTGCTGACGGGCGGCTTGGCGTGCGCTCTGAGGGCGGCGGGCGCGCTGTCAATGTCACCATGAATATCAGCACGCCGGACGTCGAAGGTTTCCGGCGCTCACAAAGTCAGATTGCTGCTCAGCTTGGGCGGGCAATGGGGCGCGGGCAGCGCAATCGGTAAGGAGCAGACATGAGTTTTCACGAGGTTAGATTTCCCGCCAACCTGAGCTTTGGTTCAGTTGGCGGGCCAGAGCGGCGCACCGAGATCGTGACGCTTGCCAATGGTTTTGAGGAACGCAATTCGCCCTGGGCGCATTCGCGGCGGCGCTATGATGCGGGGCTGGGGATGCGCTCGTTGGATGATGTGGAAACGCTGATTGCGTTTTATGAGGCGCGTCAGGGGCAGCTATATGGGTTCCGCTGGAAGGATTGGGCGGATTATAAATCCAGCGTGGCGTCGGGCGACGTGGCATTTGGCGATCAGGTGATTGCCCATGGTGACGGGCTGAGCGTCGATTTCCAGTTGACCAAATCCTATGCCTCGGGGGGCTCGGTTTATGCACGCCCGATCACCAAGCCGGTGTTGGGGACAGTCGCAATCGGGATTGCCGGGGCGCAGCAGGTCGAGACCATTCATTTCACAGTGAATGTGGATACCGGCGTGATCCATTTTGAGCATCCGCCCGAGGAAGATGTGGAAATAACCGCCGGGTTTGAATTTGATGTTCCGGTGCGCTTTGACATTGACCGGGTGCAGACTTCGGTGGCCAGTTTTCAGGCTGGCGAAGTGCCAAATGTGCCGGTGGTTGAGGTGCGGATCTGATGGCGCTTTCAGCAGAATTCAAGGCGCATCTGGCAGGGGCGGCGAGCACGGTCTGTCGGTGCTGGGCG
>JAHRVD010000245.1 GCA_019090845.1 Marinosulfonomonas sp. | reverse complement strand
GCGCTGGGGAGGATTCGAACCCCCGACCCCTTGATTCGTAGTCAAGTACTCTATCCAACTGAGCTACCAGCGCGCGGACAGGCGGGATGTAGCGACAGGCGGCGAGCTTTGCAAGAGCAGATTTACTCTGCAGCTTCATCCATCAATATAACTGACTTAGGCAGCGTTATAAGGAACGTCGTGCCCTGCCCGCCGGTTTCGCGCAAGCTCAACAACCCACCGTGACCGCGCACAAGCTCGGCCGCGATCGCAAGGCCAAGCCCAGATCCGCCTTTGCGCGCACCCCCCTGAAACGGTTGGAACAGGTGTTCCTGTGCCTTTGCGGGCAATCCGGGCCCCGTATCACTGACTTGGATACACCAGTCCGTTTCGGTTTCAGAAGCCTGAATGGAAATTTCGCCCGGTTCCCCGGTTGCCGCCAGCGCTTGGCGCGCATTGCGCACAAGATTGGACAGGACGCGATAGATCTGCTCGGGATCAGCGCGAATGCTCATTGCGGCTGGCACATCGCACCGAAAACTCGCGGCCTGATTTCCTGCCGCCAGCTTTTCGCTTTCGATCACATCCTCGACGATGCTTGCGAGAGGGACAATATTCAACGACGGGCGCGGTTCTTCGGATTTTCCGAAAGCCAGCGTGGATTCACAAAGACTGACTGCGCGCGCTATTGAATTAAGCAATCTGGGCAAGACCCGCCGCACATCAGGATCGTCGCTACGTTCCATCCTGTCTGTCAAAAGCTGCGCTGTCGTCAGTATATTGCGCAAATCGTGACTGACCTTGGCCACCGCGCCCCCCAATTGGGCAAGGCGCTCTTTTTGCCGCAAAGCGCCGGTCAATTGCGTTTGCATGGATTGCAAAGCAATTTCGGCGTTACGCAGTTCTGTAACGCCCGCGGTTGGTTCTATTATCCGGCGCGCATCTTCTGGTGCCTTGGCGTAAGAGGTCATTGCACTGACAACGACTTTGATTGGCCTGACCAGAAACACCCGGACCGCAAAGAATAGCAAAAACGCCGTAAAAACCGAGATGACAGCAGACAGAATAAGTATCCGCAGACCATAATCGACCATCGCCGCACGCATAGGCTGGGTGTCCATAGTAACTTCGATCAGAAGACCCGCCTCTTGAACCGGATCACCGATGACCCTTATTACCTCGTTGTCCGAATTGGCAAAACACTTCAGCGCATCGCGAATAAGCACCCATGCACCAGGATCACGCAAATCATAGGTATTTGAAACCGGTGAAGTAATCGGTGAAGAAAGCACCAGTTGGCGCACCTCGTTTCGACGCAAAACGACGTTGTAGACGCCCGCGGTTTTTAGCAGTTCCACTTCAAGGTCTGCGTCGATCATGTCATTGGCCAACAGCGCAAGCGATGCGATTTGTGCGCGTTCCAGCCGCAACAGCAAATAGTCCTCGCGAAACCGCGCAACCGAGGGCACGAAAATCATTATTTCCGCGAGCATGACGAACACAGCCGTCAAAATCAAAAACCGCCCTGAAAGTGATTTCAGAAACATCAGCGTTTCGCCTTTCAGCGTTTAGGGCAACAGCCGTTGCACGGCCCCGACAACACGTTTGACCATCAGACTATCAAAAAGCCGAGGCGAGAAATAGGCCCCTGCCGCCCGCTTGTTGATTTCACCCAATGTAGGATAGGGGATCACCATCGCCGCAATGGCCGACATTTTCATTTTGTTGGCCAGCGCCAGCGCCCAAACCCCAATCAGTTCACCCGCCTGCGCACCAACGATGCTCGCACCGACCGGGCGGCCTTTGACAACCATCACTTTGATCAAACCTTTGGTTTTGCCGGATGCGATTGCCCGGTCGTTTTCGGCATAGGGAAACCGCACAACTTCCAGAGCATCTTTGTGCGCAATACGTGCCTGATCCTCGCTCATCCCGACCTGCGCCAGTTCCGGGTCGGTATAAGTAACCCAAGGTATATGATCCGTGCGGCTTTTAGAGGGCAAACCAAACAGCATCGAGCGGATGATGACACCGGCGTGGTATCCGGCCACATGGGTAAATTGTAGCCCGCCAGCCACATCGCCGATTGCGTAAATCTTGCGGTTACTGGTGCGCATGCCTGCGTCAACTTTGATGGTCCGGTCGTGTTTGACGTCCGCTGCGTCCAAACCAAGCGTTTTGATATTTGCCATGCGCCCGACTGCCATCAGCAGATGGGTGCCCTTAAATACACGGCCATCCTTGACCTGAATTTCAATGGCACCGGCACTGCCACGTATTTCCTGCGCCATTGCGTCCTCGGCTATTTCAACGCCTTCGCCGCGCAGACTGTCCAACACGACGCCCGCCAGTTCCGGGTCATCCTTGCCAAGGGCTTTCAGCCCCTCGATAACTGTTACCTTGGATCCAAGGCGCACATGCGCCTGCGCCATTTCCATCCCGATCGGGCCACCGCCAACGATCAGCAAATGCTCTGGCTGTTCACGCAAATCAAATATCGTTTCGTTTGTTTCATAGGACACGGTATCCAGCCCCGGAACCGGCGGCACGAAAGGCGACGATCCGGTGGCAATCACAAACCGGCGCGCCGAGATGATCGTATCGCCCGCCTGAACCTGGGTCCTGGAAATAAAGCGTCCGAATTCGCGGATGACTTTGACGCCAAGGCCCTCAAAGCGTTCCTGACTGTCGGCAGGTTCAATTGTGCGGATGACCTTATGAACGTGGTCTTTGGCCGCACTATAGTCCACTTGCGCCGTCACTGGGGTAATTCCGAATTGCTGACCCTGCGACATCAGATGGGCCTGTTTGCCAGCCGCGATCAGCGCCTTGGACGGCACACAGCCGAAATTCAGACAGTCACCGCCCATTTTGTGGCCTTCCAGCAAAACGACACTGGCACCCATCTGCACGGCACCTGC
>JAHRVD010000244.1 GCA_019090845.1 Marinosulfonomonas sp. | reverse complement strand
GGTGAAACGGTGCGGTAAGAGCGCACCGCGGGACTGGCAACAGAACCGGCTCGGCAAGCCCCACCAGGAGCAATGCCAAATAGGGACCTTGCGGGGCGCACGCCTCAGGGATTTTTCAGCCCAAAGGTCCGGGTTGGCAGCTAAAGCGCGCCGGTAACGGCGTGCATAGAAGAATGGTCATCCAGGGCGGTTCGCCGCCCGGACAGAATCCGGCTTACAGGCCATCCGCGCATACTAACCAAATAGAGACGCCTGACGGCGTCATTTCCCTTATCTCGCCCTTGGCGGGCTCGGGTGGGCCTTGTTGCAGCATTTCGCGCCCAACTTGGGCCGCTGCGGGACGTTTTGGCTGAATTACGGTTGACTCGGCCACACTGACCAGTAAAAGGCGGTTTCAAGGATTTCACCGGCGACAAATGTCGCTGCGTTGAGGAGCACGATCATGGCTAAACCAACCACAATCAAAATTCGCCTGAACTCGACGGCGGATACCGGCCACTTTTATGTGACCAAGAAAAATGCACGCACGATGACTGAAAAGATGGTCGTGAATAAATATGACCCGGTTATTCGCAAGCACGTCCAGTATAAGGAAGGCAAAATCAAATAAGCCTTTTGATCGGACGACACAGACAAGCCGCGCAGTTTTGCGCGGTTTTTTTGTGGCTGCTCGCGCGTCGCCGGGAATCTCAGCGAGACATGTTTGCAAGCTCATGTTAGTTTGGTTGTGACGTCATAATAATCAGGAGCGACAATGAAATACTTGGGCCTTGTGGCACTAATAGTTTTGACAGCCTGCGCTTCGGTTGCCAAACGGACGGATAACAACAGCGGTGTTGGATTTAATCCTTATGCAACGCCGGCAAAAACCAACTAGGGCGCGCATTTTCTGTCAGAAATGGTGTGCACTACGAAAAAGGGCCGATCTTTCGATCGGCCCTTTCGTTATCAAAATTGTCTAATCTGTTAGTCGCGGCTGCCCATGAATTGCAGCAGGAACATGAACAGATTTACAAAGTCGAGGTACAGGTTCAGCGCGCCCATGATCGCCGATTTTCCCAGCCACTCGTCGTCCATTGCCTGTGCGTGTTGCAAATAGTTCGTCTTGATTTTCTGCGTGTCATAGGCCGTAAGCCCGGCAAATATTAGAACACCAATAATGGATATTGCGAAATGGATCGCTGGTGAGCCAAGGAACATATTGACTATCATCGCAACGATCAGGCCAATCAGGCCCATGATCAGAAATGATCCCCACCCCGAAATGTCTTTTTTCGTGGTGTAGCCCCATAGAGACAGCCCGGCGAAAGAGATCGAAGTGATCAGGAAGGTCTGGGTGATCGAAAATCCGGTGAATACCGCGAAAATCCAGCTAAGCGACAGGCCCATGACGGCGGCGAATGCGTAAAAGAACAGCTGAGCACCGGCGGCAGAAATTCGGTTTATCAATCCGCCGAAGGCAAAAACCATGCCCAGTGGCGCAAACATGATGATCCAGCCCAGAATATTTGGGCGCAGGGTTAGCGGGTCGCGGAAGATTGACAGCAGCGCGTCGTTAGAGCCAACAGCCCATGCCGCAAGTGCCGTCACCAACAGGCCGACTGACATCGTGCCGTAGACCTTATTCATATGGGCCTTCAGGCCCGCGTCGATTTCAGCCGAGCGGACACCTGCGCCCGCGCGAACCGTTTGATAGTCAGCCATTTAAAACTGCCTCCTGATATTACACTTGGTGGCGGCCCCCAAAAGAAAAGCCGCCCTCGCCGTCAATATCGGCGCAGGCGGCTAATTTTTCAAGGCTTTAGGTAAGGTTGGCGACGTTTTTCGACGTCGTTGCTTAACTGCGCCAGTTTGCAGGCACATCCCAAAGCGGGCGCTTGGCCTCGATGTTGGCTTGCAGGCGGGTCAGGCCGATGTCTGCAAGGGCTGCGTCGTCAAGCTTGGCAAGTGCTGCACGTTGGCGCCGCGCAGTCAGTGACATGCGAACAGTCGTCAGGAACGACTTGGCGGTTACCGGGGTGTGGTGTGAAAAATCTGTTGCGTGGATCGACATTGGTCTGTTCCTTTCCATTTCGTGATACTTGATGCTCTTAGAATCATTTCTCTTGATGCTTTTGCCAGATTGTGTTGAATTATAAAAATGAATGTTTTTTGGATAACCCATCAAGGATCGTGATATGCCGAGAAATCTTGACCTGACTGCTCTGCGGTCTTTTGTTGCAGTTGCCGATTCAGGCGGTGTGACCCGGGCGGCGGGGTTTTTGAACCTGACGCAATCGGCCGTTTCCATGCAGCTAAAGCGGCTGGAAGAATCGCTTGATCTGCAATTAATGGACCGCTCGGCGCGCACGATTGCATTGACGGCGTCGGGCGAACAATTGCTTGGCTATGCGCGCAAAATGCTGGGCCTGAATGACGAGATTCACGCCCGCCTGACCCATCAGGCCTATGAAGGCGAGATTGTTCTGGGTGTGCCGCATGATGTTGTCTATCCGGTCATTCCGCAAGTGTTGCACCGGTTCAACGCCGAGTATCCGCGGGTCAAAGTGCAACTGGTGTCATCCTTTACCCGGACGCTGAAAGAACAATTTGCGCGCGGTGAATGTGACTTGATCCTGACGACAGAGGATCAGTGCGACGCTGGCGGCGAAGTGTTAACCGAACTGCCGCTGGTCTGGACAGGGGCGTGTGACGGAACGGCATGGAAGCAGCGCCCCCTGCGTCTGGCGTTCGAGCAAAACTGCATTTTCCGTCAAGGTGTTCAGGCGGCATTGGATAAAGCCGGGATTCCGTGGGAAATGGCAATCGAAAGTGAACAAACCCGCACTATCGAAGCCGTCGTCAGCGCCGATCTTGCGGTGCATGTGATGATGGAAGGCACTTCGCCCCATCATGCGTCTGTTGTTCAGCACGGTGGAGCATTGCCCGACCTGAAGGTCGTCAAGGTCAATCTTTATGTAACCGAACCGGCGCAGGGTTCTATCGTTGCAAATCTTGCCGCATTGGTGCGTCAGTCGTTCCAGTCCAGAAATGTCCCTGCATTAGCATAGTCAGGGGGATGGGATGTTCCATGCTGTTGGGTTAATGGCTCGTCAATGTTTGGAAATTTCTGCAACCAATGAGAGAGCTGGATTTTCGGTAGATTAATTGCCAAAAAGGATATGCGTTTTGCAAATATCTTCTGTAAGTTGAGCTAAATCTGCACACCAATCAACAAAATGCGTCCAATATTGGTAGAAAAATATTGTTCAATACTCTGATATTAAACGATTATGCAGTTCTGCCAGAATTAACCTATCTAAAAGGACAGGTTGCTGATCGCGCCATAATTGTGGACATGTGTTTACACGTATAACGAACAAGGAAGAGTTCCATGAAACATCCTGTAGATGTGCACGTTGGTAAAAGAGTACGGCATCGCCGTTGGATGGTTGGCATGACCCAGCAACAGCTGGCGGAAAAAGTTGGAATTAAATTTCAGCAAATCCAGAAGTATGAAACCGGCATGAACCGGGTCAGCGCGTCGCGCCTTTGGGATATCGCCGAGGCACTTGAAGTGCAGGTCAGCTTTTTCTTTGATGGAATTCAGGAACATGAAGCGGCTTCAGATGCATCTGGCATGATCCCCGGTGATATAATGGCCGACAAAGAGGCTTTGGAATTGGTTCGTTCCTATTATGCGATCCCGGAAAATCAGCGCCGTCGCCTGTTTGAACTGGCCCGCGTGCTGTCGGACGTTGCCTGAAAGACGCTTGACGATTGCCCACCTCGTCGATACCCGAAAAGGGATTCAGAACAGGTGGCAGTCGGATGAGCGCAGAATTATCTGAGACCGAGCGTCAGGCACTACTTTCTGCGGCCCATGCGGCCGCAGATGCTGCGCGCAAGATTACCCTTTCCTATTTCCGCACAGATCAGCTTAAGGCTGACAACAAGGCTGCCGACGGCTTTGACCCTGTAACACAGGCTGACCGCGAGGCCGAGGTGGCGATCCGGGACGTCTTGGACGAATTGCGCCCGCAGGACGGTATTCTGGGCGAAGAATTTGGCCAAAAACCCGGCAGTTCCGGGCTGACATGGGTTCTTGATCCAATAGATGGCACGCGCGGCTTTATCAGCGGCACGCCGACTTGGGGCACGCTAATTTCTGTGCGCGACGAAAACGGGCCGATCCTTGGGCTGATCGACCAGCCCTATATTGGTGAGCGGTTTATTGGCGGTCCCGATATTGCCCAATTGCAAACCGCCGCCGGTAGTCAACCGCTTGGCGTGAGCCCATCGGCCAGTTTGGCAGCGGCGACGCTGTTCACAACATTCCCCGAAGTCGGCACCAAGCACGAGGGAAATGCGTTCCGAGAGTTGTCGACACAGGTCCGCCTGACCCGCTATGGGATGGATTGCTACGCTTACGCATTGCTGGCCGCCGGTCAGATTGATCTGGTGGTCGAGGCCGGTCTGCATGCCTATGACATTCAGGCTCCGATTGCGGTTATTTCGGCGGCCGGTGGAATTGTCAGCGACTGGCAGGGTGGTCCGGTGCATGAAGGTGGCCGGGTTATCGCTGCGGCCAGCGTGGAACTGCACAGCGCGGCGCTGGAAATTCTGGCCCGTGCACCAATGGGCTGAAAGCGGCTGCATCGCGCCAACAGGGTACTTTTCGGGTGAAGGATACCGCAGATGAGTAACGAAATTCTGCTGAAACAGGCCCAGGTCATCGTCACTATGGACGACCAGCGGCGTGAACTGTCGGGCGATGATATCCGCATCAAAGACGGTGTAATAGCCGAGATTGGGCCAAACCTGAGCTGCGCGGGTGAAACCATCCTTGCAAACGGGTGCGTGGTGACGCCGGGGCTGGTGAACACGCATCACCATCTGTTCCAAACCCTGACGCGGGCAGTTCCCGGGGGGCAGGATGCGCTGCTGTTTGGTTGGTTGCAGACGCTCTATCCAATCTGGTCGCGGTTCGGCCCGCAGGAAATGTTCACGTCGGCGCAAATCGGGCTGGCGGAATTGGCGCTGT
>JAHRVD010000243.1 GCA_019090845.1 Marinosulfonomonas sp. | reverse complement strand
TAGTCTGACCGAGACCTCACGACTTACACAAACTAAGACAGACTTGTCTGCCATGGTCAGCGACTACAATTGGAACGGTGTGGCTGAAACGGTCGGTGACGATGCGCTGACCCAGTTGGCCCAGTACCGCGAAAAACTGCTGGGTGCCCAACAAGACCCATCCCAGATTGAGGAAAAGAATTTGCTTCAGACAGAATTAACGCGGCTGGAGGCATTGCTAAACACCAAGGCCCGCGAAGTTCTGACGTCACTATCCATAAGCATAGAAAAGCAGGATGCGAAAACCTTCGATACCCGGCAAGAAATCAGACAAGCGGTAACTGGTGCCGAGCTTTCAGCTGACTTGCTGACCGAGGTTTATGCTATGCAACAAGGCGCAAGTATCGCGCGTGCGCAGTATCAAACACTACTGTCGCGAATGCGCGATCTTGAAACACAGGCCCGAATTCAGATTGCCGACAGCCGCATCGTTGCCCCGGCCTTGGCGCCCGTTGCGCCGGCATTTCCAAATAAAATGCTCGTTCTGCTGGTCGCGCTGGCGGTTTCCACGGGCCTTGGTGTCAGTCTTGCGTTCTTGAATGAATTTTACATCGGTGGTGTCACCACTGCCACACAACTGTCTGAATTGGTGCAGAATAACACCGCCGCCACACTTCCATTTGTGCGGAACTCCAATACGGGCCAGCTTAGCATAGCGGACACAGTGATCGACGCGCCGCTGTCCCATTATTCTGAATCAGTCCGCACATTACGTGCAGCCGTCGAGCAGACTTTTCGGGCCGCCACTTTGGCAGGCCCCAATACCTCTTTGAGCGCCGGTAAGGTTATATTGGTTACGTCTTCGATTTCTGACGAAGGGAAAACAACGACAGCTCTTGCGCTGGCGCGAGCCTATGCTCTGGCGGGCAAAAAAACGCTTCTGATTGATGCGGACCTTCGAAAGCCGTCTTTGCACCGGCACCTAGGTTTGGCCCCAAAAACTGGGTTCCTCGACTACCTGCGTGACCCAGACGGGAACGATATGAACAGCGGGTTTTATGCGCGCGATTCCGCAAGTCCGCTGGCCTTGATTATGTGTGCCGGGCGGGCGGAAGTTGCGACAGATGAGTTATTGAACTCGGCAACATTTGAGAAGCTTCTGGATCAGGCGCGCGAGGTCTACGACATTACAATAATAGATTCTTCGCCCTTGCTGGCCGTGGTCGACGCGCGTTACATCGCCCACCATGCGGACGCTATTATCATGGCCGTCAAATGGGCGGCGACCGGACAATCTGACCTGCGTTCAGCGGTTCAGGCATTGCGAATGACGATGCATGGTTCAGCGGCACTTTTGCCAGTTTTGACGCAATGTGAGGCCAGCAAAAAAGGTTCTGGTTACGATGGTTATTCTGCGGCGATCTGAACAGACAGAGAGCCAACAAGCAGTGCCTCATATTGTGCCAGAACATCGCCCCAGCGAAAATCCACGGCATGGCGTTCTCGTGCAGATATCCTTGATTTGAAGACAGCAAGGTCATCGCGCGCCAGAACCTGCACATGTTCGCAGCACTCCTGCACGGTCGAGAAAAACCGCTGTCCTTCACCTGCTGTCCAACGATTGAATTTGTTGTCATGCGCGATTGTCGCGTTTCCGGCGCCAAGCGCCTCGACCAGCGACGGATTGGTGCCGCCAACTTGATGCCCGTGGAAATAGGCGCGGGTATGAAAGCGCAGTGATTTGACAATATGATCATCGTAGATCCCGCCGGGCAAATGCACCCTGTCGCACGCTTGGGCGCGGACAAGATCGTGATATTTGTTGCCTTGATCCAGCCGCCCCAGAACCAAAAGGTCCATTCCGGTATCGGCCTGTTGGAACGCCTGGATAATTTCCAGAATGGAATTCTCAGGCTCTATTCGCGCGATAGATACAAAATACTTGCCCGGCTCCAGCCCCAAATCACGAACCGGTTCGTCATCCGCTGCGCCGACAACATCCGCACCATAAGGAATAACGGCGGGAAGAATGCGGGAGCGTTTGGAAATATGGCGTCCGATTTCAGGGTGGTCCGCTATCGGGCGATTTGACAGGTTCGCGCCAATCACCTCATTCATCAGCAGCCAGGCGCGCGCAGGCAGCGACCATTTTGCGCGTTTCCACTCGATCCCATCCATATTCATATAGACTTGCCGCTTGTGATATCGCTGCGCCAAATTGAACACCGCAGTATTGTAGCCAAGCACCAGGTCGCATCCGGGTTGGTTCAACACATGGCGCACACAGGCCAGATCAAATTCCATCGTGCCAAGCGCACCTGTGCGGCGGGTTCCAAAGTGAACGCGGTGAATACCATGCCAATAGTCTTCGCGCCCGTGCAGGTCGTGTGCGCCCTCTGTCTGGCAATAGACCGTTACTGATACGCCCCGAGATACCAAATAAAGCGCCAGCTTTTGCGCGAAGGTTTCAAAGCCGCCATGCGCCGCCGGCACGCCGCGCGTTCCCATGATGTTTACATGTGTGAATTGTTGCATAGCACCCTTTCGCCAATCTTGGCTCGTGCAGCGTCCCGACAAATGGAACGCAAGACATTCAGAAAATTTTAACGAGATCATTCTTAACGGCGCGTTAAGAAAACCAAGGTTAAGTCAGCCTTAACCAAATCGGCGACACGCCCGGCTGATCCGTAGGCCAGCGGTTCTGTCGATTCTGCAGACGAAGCAAAGGACTGATGATGACACTGAACAAGCTGGCGAATTTTACTCTGTTGGCGAAACTGGCCGCCGCCGGTGTGACCTATGGCTTTACGATCTTGCTGGCACGGGTGATGACGGCTGCTGATTTTGGGCAGGTCGCAGTTTACCTGAATCTCGCCTTGTTGTTTTCAGTGGTCGGTGCTTGTGGCCAACAAATGTCGTTACTTCGGTTTTTACCGCCACGGCGAAAAAATATTCACAGCCCGCAATTGCGCGGTCTTATGTCCAACGCTGCCCGCCTGACGGCCTTGGGCACAGTGTTGACCTTCGCCATTCTGATCATTGCAGCCTTTCTGGCGCGACGCATGGGGGGCATTCAAACCCTTTCTGCTTTCTCGATCGTTTTGGGCCTTGGCCTGATCCTTGTCGTTGGCTGGGCCGACTTTCAGGCACATTTCGCCCGTGGGTATCACCACATTCAGGCGGCGATCTTTCCCAAAGAAATCCTGTGGCGCCTGATCGTCGGAATCATTGTTCTGGTGTATTCGCTTGCAGCCCGACCCAATGCTGTCGTTGTTTTGATCTTCCTTTTCACCACTTTGGTTGTCCTGAACATCGCGCAGATGAGGTGGATCAAATCCAAGGTGGCCATGCCCAGACTTTCATTGACAGGACGGGTCCCAGACGACCCGCAATGGCGCAAATCCGTCATTCCATTCTGGGTTACGTCGGTTTCAAATATCTTTCTGGCGAATGCCGACGTGATTTGTGTCGGCCTGTTTCTTGGCCCGGAACCGGCGGCGTATTATTTTGCGGCAAACCGGTTGGCAATGTTATTGGCCTTTTTTCTGACCAGCTATAATGTTGTGTTGGGTCCGATGTTGTCAGAGGCTTGGAGTTGGGGCCAACGCAGCCAGATCGCCGAAATGGTGCAAAGCACGACGCGGCGCACCACCTTGCTAACAGCTATGCTTGGCGCGCCGCTTTTTATCGCCGCACCTTATGTGCTGCAGCTATTTGGTTCGGACTTTGAGCAGGCCGACCTGGTGTTTCGAATTCTGGTTCTTGCGGCAATACTGAACGCGGCGACTGGCCCAGCCGACATCGTTTTGAACATGTGTGGTTTTGAGCGTCAGGCAATGCGGGCCAGCGCAATTGCGCTGTTGGTCAGTGCCGGCTTGTTGGTGTTCGGTGCTGTTGTCGGCGGGTCAGTGGGTGTTGCACTGGCGGTCTTGTTGGCGACGGGGCTGCGCAAAATTTTGTTTTTGCGCCAAACCGTTCGGCTGATGTCATTGCGCACGGATATTCTGGCAGCTTTGGCGCCCAGTTTTCGGCCCCATCGTGAAGTGTCACTTTGAAGTCTTTAGCGCTTGAGTTTTCCCAACCTGACCTTGCCCAAGAGGATTATGCGTCCCAAACAGCGGTCAGGATCATCCTTGCGTTGCTTGCAATACGCTGGATCGCTGGCATTGCCGAAAATTTTGGCATCCCTGCGATATCAGAAGTATCGGCAATCTTCATGACTGGCTGTCTGTTTCTTGGGTTTGTTCAACACATGCACCTTTCAGCTAAATCACAAACCCTTGTGTTGGGGCTGTTGGCATGGATGTTTGCAGCCGTTTTGTCGGTCGCGGCCAATTTTGTCGGGAACGTCGATGCAGTCGCCTTGCTGGCGCTTTTGGCGCTTTATGCCTTATTCGCAAATGCTGCGTCCTATAACGTGACAAGCCTTGCAGCCCTGCCAGCAGTCCAGACGTTCCTGGTCGCCTTTATAATTGTTGGCACATGCTTGGCGGTTGCACAGATTGCAACCGGATCGGGTTTTGTGGAAGCTGGCAAATTCGAAACACAGCGGGCAATCGGCAGTGACGTGCACCCGGTGTCATTTGCAATTCAGATGGTTGCGGCCCTAATCGGGCTAGAGGTTATTCGCATCAAACAGCGCCATGCATGGTCATTTGGCCATCTGATTTTGATTGGTCTGGGCATGTTGGCGCTATATTTGACCTTTGCGCGCACGGCCTGGGTGATGTTGGCCCTTTGCACCGGCTTAACATTATTCCTGCGCGCCAGTCCGTTGGGGCGCATTCTGATGCTCGCAGTCATCGCGGTTTCTGGCATTGTACTTGGCCAGTTATCGGGGCGGTTTTCCGATCTGACTAGCCTGCCGTTCTTCTTTCAAAACTTCTCGGTTTCTGACGCGGTTTTTGACTATCGCTATGTGGATAATTCGGTTTCTTGGCGTATCGTGAACTGGTCGCTGGGCTTCCAACAGGCGATCGAGCAACCGTGGCTGGGCTTTGGTGCCGGTCAATCGGCCGCATCAAGCCATTTCCAGCTGGAAATGCACAATATATTTCTGGAAACGTTTTTCGAGGGCGGGATTATCGGCCTGCTGGCTTTTCTACTTGTTCTGAGCGGGGTTATTAGACTGCACCGCTGCCTGCCAAGCACAACGCCCGCCGACCGCCATGCCAGAATACTCGCCAACGGCTTTGGCCTGTCGCTTTTGCTGGCAGTTACTTTTTCTACCAGTTTTGTCGATCAGCTGATGTCGGTCCTTTTATATTTGCTGATGCTCAGCGCGACCAGCGTGCCCGCCGCTGCCGATCAACCCGCCGCCTCGCGCAGCGCTGCGATATTGGCGCCATAGGGGGCCGGGTTGGCAACCGAGCCACCCGAAAACGCCGCCGTTCCAGCCACCAGAACATCTGCACCCGCAGCCCGCGCAATCGGAGCGGTCTGGGTGGTGATACCGCCATCGATTTGGATATGGATCGGGCGGTCCCCCACCATGGCGCGCAATTCGGTTATCTTTTCGACCTGCGAATGAATGAACTTTTGCCCGCCAAAGCCGGGATTGACTGTCAGAACACAGATCAAATCCACCAAGTCCAGAATCTGTGAAACTGCCGACGCAGGGGTGCCGGGGTTTATCGCAACACCTGCCTTAACACCCGCGCCCCGGATCGCCTGAAGCGTGCGGTGAATATGTGGGCCAGCCTCGACATGGGCGCTTAGATAGTCTGCACCGGCATCGGCAAAAGCCTCGATATAGGGATCGACAGGGGCGATCATCAGATGCACGTCCATCACCGTTTTCACATGCGGGCGGATCGCTTTGCACAG
>JAHRVD010000242.1 GCA_019090845.1 Marinosulfonomonas sp. | reverse complement strand
GGATGCCAATATTAGCCTTCTAATCTACTGAATCACAATCCGATAACTGCGCGATGGCCCAATTTGCGGCGTCGGAAACCACCGGGTCCGGGTCGGACGTCAGATCGCGCGCGACCGACAGCAAAGCCGGGTCCCCGGAATTTCCGATGGCATAAAGCACGTTGCGCACGAACCGTTCACGTTTAATGCGCTTCACCGGGCTACCGGAAAACTTTTCGCGAAACTCAGTGTCATCAAGCTTGGCAAGGACCCCAAGATCAGGCGCAAGCAGATCGTCCCGCGCAGCGTACTTTATCTCTTTGGCGGCGATTGCAAATTTGTTCCACGGACAGGCGGCCAGACAGTCGTCACACCCATAGATGTGATTTCCCAACAGCCGGCGCAGGTCTTCGTCAACGGGGCCTTTGTGTTCGATCGTCAGGTAGGAAATGCACCGTCGCGCGTCCAATTGATACGGTGCCGGAAACGCATCCGTCGGACAAACATCCAGACAGGCCCGGCACGACCCGCAGTGGTCCTGTTCGGGGGGGTCGGGCGGTAAATCAAGTGTGGTGAAAATCGCCCCAAGGAAAAACCAACTGCCTAGGTCTGTGGACACAAGATTGGTGTGTTTGCCCTGCCAACCAAGCCCGGCTGCTGCGGCCAGCGGCTTTTCCATGACCGGGGCAGTGTCGACAAACACCTTTATCTCACCACCGGCCTCATCAATCAGCCAGCGCCCCACGCTTTTGAGCCGCTTTTTCACGATGTCATGATAATCGCGGTTTTGCGCATAAACCGAAATTGCACCGCGATCAGGCTGTTGCAGAACGGCAAGGGGATCATGGTCTGGCGTGTAAACCTCGGCCAACATAATGACTGATTTTGCGGCTGGCCAAAGCGCTGCCGGATTGCCGCGCCACTGCATCCGCTCGGCCATCCAGCCCATTTGGCCATGCCGCCCGGACGCAACGAAGCTGGCCAGCCGGTCGGCCGCCTTGGGAATAGCATCGGGCCGGGTTATGCCAATTGCCGAAAACCCTTTGGACAGCGCCTGATCACGCAGTTTTTCTTTCAACGCGGCACTCACGGCCTGCTGCCTTTCGGGCGGTGATCAGAAATCCAGATCGGCATAATGTGGTGGTGGCGGAAACCCTGAAACCTGATCGGCCAGAATATTGCGAAACGCCGGGCGTGATTTGATTTTGGCATACCAGTCTTTCACGCCTTCGTTTCGGTTCCAGTCGACATCGCTGATATAATCCAGCGTCGACAGATGCGCGGCAGCAGCGAAATCGGCCAAAGTCATCCTGTCGCCCGCCAGCCAGCGACGCTGATCCAGCAACCAGCCAAGGTAATCCAGATGAAACTTGATCGCCTTGGCCCCAGCCTTGACGTTGGAACTGTCAGGATAACCCTGTCCCATCACCTTTTTGTTGACCCGCTCGTAAAGCAGTTTTGATGTCACTTCATGGTGGAACTTATCATCAAACCAGGCAACCAACCGCCGCACTTCATGGCGCTGGACTGCGTCCTTGGGAAGCAAAGGCGGTTCGGGGTGTTTTTCTTCAATATATTCACAAATCGCCGAGCTTTCGGCCAGCGTCTGCCCGTCAATCTTCAGAACCGGGACTTTGCCCGCCGGATTGCGACGCAGGAAATCTGCGTCCTGCTCCCAATAGCGTTCTTCAACCAGTTCTACTTCTATTTTCTTTTCTGCCAGCGAAAGTCGAACCTTTCGGCAAAACGGCGACAGGGGAACATGAAAAAGACGGATCATTGTGGCTCGCTAAAAACGGCATTTCATCTTCAATGGCGTGAAGTGGCGGGATATTCAACTCTCAAAACACGCAGCCCGCCCGTCGGCCTTTATTGTCGCGGCACCATCGGCGATCGAGTTTGCCCTGCGCCGAACAAACGCAGACGGCCGCGCGGCCGACCGGTCTTTGGGGTTTGGCAACAAGGCGGCCAGTCGTGCTGCTTGCGTCGAATTCAAACCTTTTGGTCGGACGCGAAAATAGTTTTGCGCGGCGGCTTCTATGCCAAATACACCTTCGCCAAACTCTGCCACATTCAGATACACTTCCAGTATCCTACGCTTGGTCCAAACCGCCTCGACGAGCGGTGTCATCACGGCTTCTAACGCCTTGCGCAGCCAGTTGCGCCCTTGCCAAAGATAGGCATTTTTGACGACCTGTTGACTGATTGTCGAAGCACCGCGCTGACCGCCATCTTCAAGCGCCTCACGGATTGCCGCCATATCGAACCCCCAATGGTAGCAATAATTTGCGTCCTCTGCCGCAACGACAGAACGCGCCATCACTGGCGCGATGTCTTCAATGTTGACCCATTGATGATCGACCCCACCCAACCGGCGGGCTTCTGAAAGGATGTATGGTGTCGTTGGCGGGTTGACGAACGCATAAATTACAGTCGCCAATAACATGAGCGCCACGCAGACGGCTGCGCCGCGACCAACCCATTTTAGGGCCATGCGGACAGGTCTGAACGGTGCCTTTTTGGCACCCCTCTTTTTTACCGTTCGCTTTTTGGAAGCGGGGCGTTTTTTTGCTGCTCTTGCCACGGCGCAACGTTAGCAAACCGATCGTGGGCAATACAAGAATTCAATGCGGTGTAAAGCGATCCGAACAGCAGGACCCAACCCATATGTTGTGTCGGCTTAGCAGGCAGCCTAGGCCACCTGCAGCACTTGAGCTTCGCGACCTTTGATTGAAACCCGCGCTGTCTGGCTTGCCGCTACATCGCCCTGGATCAACTCTGGCATCAGGGCCATCAGTTCAGAGCGAACATGACGATCCTGCAACAGGATTTGATCGCCGGGAAAGAAGCTCTCGGTCACGGCACCGTCGGAGAATATCAGTTCATGCTGATCAAACAGCAAATGGAAATATTCGACCGAACTCGTCTTTTCACGCACGACTGATATACCATCAACAAGGTGTTTTGCTGGAACAAGAACTTCGTCCTGCCCAAAAAACAGCTCTGCGCGCCAATCATTTATCAAAACGCGATGTTGCGGCGATACCCGCAGGTCGTGAATATTTCCAATGGCGCCCTCGCGAAACAGAACCGGTGCATAGTCGCCGTCGCCCGCAATTGTTGAACGACCGATCCAGCGAATTGGACGCAAGCCCCCATCAACAGTCTCTACCAGGTCACCTGCTGACAGGTCTTGGATTTTTCTCGATCCTATGCTGGTTAGAATAGTGGTGCCTTGCACAAAACAAGGCGGTCCCAGCGATCCCACCGGCATTGAGCCCTGCGATGAAACATAGGTAGAACTTACAAACGTGGCATCTGATAGGACTGTGCCGTCGGACGGTGTAAAGACCGCTCGGCCATCGGCCAGATAAAACGTATATCCGGTGATTGTTACAGTACTGCCGCCCATATCAACGGTTATCGTGTCGCCGGGCCAGGATGCGGTCACATCTTGCCCGTCAACGGAGTCGTTGGAAAACCTGTTAAGCAATCCATTATTGTTCTGGTCGATGGCTTCCAGATATGATGTGCTCAATGCGGTTCCGACCGGGGGTGGATTTCCCGGGTCCAGAACGAAAAACTGGTCAAAGTATGATGTGGGCACGACAATACTCCTAAACTGACTACAGCTTAGAATTTGTCTGCCAATCCGTGCTTTAGCAGGGCAATCACAGGGTATTTTGATGAAAGAATTGATCGGATTCTTGCGGCTGGGCACAAGAATCCGATCAAGATTGTCCTATTGTGTTCGATTCAGGTCTATTGCGCCAAAATCGCGCCCTTTTCTTCGGTCAGCGGATGTTTGATATGCACGAGCATCTCTTTTGGGCAAATTTGCAGGAATTTGCTTTTCTCGGCGTCCCAGTTATTCAGAATTTTGTTCGCTTTGACACTACTGGTTTCCAAAGCATGTGCGGCGATCAAACTACGAAGTTCCGCTTGCCAATGGTTCACAGTAACCGGGCACACAACCAAAGTTTCCATGTTCATACGCAATTGAGCCGCGCCGTCCGGGTCATAAAGATAGGCCATACCACCGGTCATTCCGGCCCCAAAATTGGAACCAATCGAGCCAAGAATAACTGCGACACCGCCGGTCATATATTCGCAACCGTTCGATCCGCAGCCTTCGATCACAGTACTTGCGCCGGAATTTCGAACCGCAAAACGTTCACCTGCACGACCCGCGGCAAACAGATAGCCGTCCGTCGCACCGTAAAGAACGGTGTTCCCAATGATCGTGTTTTCAGATGCGTCCAGCGATGAATTCATCGGTGGGCGCAGGACAACTGTCCCGCCTGACAGGCCCTTGGCAACGTAATCATTTGCGTCACCGCTAACTTCCAGCTTTAGCCCTGGTGCGGCAAACGCACCCAAAGATTGCCCGGCTGATCCGGTCAGTTTTATCGTCAGGTGATCCGGTTGCAGATTATTGCGCATCCCGAAATTGGACACGATATGGCTGGATGTGCGGGTGCCAATGGTGCGCAAGGTATTTTGCACTGCATAGGACAACTGCATTTTTTCGCCATCTTCAAGAAAGCGAGCGGCGTCCTTGACGATCTGCGCATCCAGTGTGTCTGGCACTTCGTTGCGTGGCCGAGTGCGATCATAAACGATCTTATCCGAGCCATCGACGGTGATTAGCAGCGGATTTAGATCCAGATCATCTAGATGCGCCGATCCACGGCTGACCTGTGACAGTAGATCGGCGCGCCCGATTACCTCATCAAGTGAGCGTGCGCCAATGCTCGCCAGAATTTCGCGAACTTCCTGCGCGTAGAATGTTATCAGGTTGACGACCTTATCGGCGCTCCCGGTGAACTTGCCACGCAGGCTTTCGTCTTGCGTGCAAACGCCGACCGGGCAGGTGTTGCTTTGGCATTGGCGCACCATGATGCAACCCATTGCAATCAATGCCGCCGTGCCAATCCCGTATTCTTCGGCACCCAGCATCGCGGCCATCACAATATCACGGCCGGTGCGTAGCCCGCCATCGGTGCGTAATGTGACGCGGTCGCGCAGATTATTCATCGCCAAAACCTGATGCGCTTCTGTCAGGCCCATTTCCCACGGCAGACCGGCATATTTGATGCTGGTTGCCGGGCTGGCGCCGGTGCCGCCATTGTGGCCCGAGATCAGGATCACATCGGCCTTTGCTTTGGCGACGCCTGCGGCAATTGTGCCAACGCCGCTGGCTGCGACCAGCTTGACCGTCACTTTGCAACGCGGGTTTATCTGCTTAAGGTCATAGATAAGCTGCGCCAGATCCTCGATCGAATAGATATCGTGGTGGGGCGGAGGGCTGATGAGCATCACGCCGGGCGTCGAGTGGCGCAGACGTGCAATCAGTTCGGTCACTTTCATGCCGGGCAACTGTCCGCCTTCGCCGGGCTTCGCACCCTGCGCGACCTTGATCTCTAGCTCTTCGCAGTGATTGAGATACTCTGCTGTCACCCCGAAGCGACCGGAAGCAACCTGCTTGATCTTCGCCGATGGATTGTCGCCGTTGGCTTCTGGCACAAAATGCGCCGGATCTTCTCCGCCCTCACCGCTATCAGACTTCGCCCCAATCCGGTTCATCGCCACGTTTAGTGTCTTATGCGCTTCAGGCGACAGCGCCCCAAGTGACATGCCCGGCGTCACGAAACGCTTGCGGATAGATGTGATGCTTTCTACTTCTTCAAGTGGCACGGGCTTGCCGATGGCTTTGATTTTCAGCAGGTCCCGCAGATGGATCGGCGGGTTGGACTGCATCTTTGCGGAATACTGCTTCCACATCTCAAAAGAGGCTCTATCGCAGGCGGATTGCATCATATGGATCGACTGCGCGTCCCATGCGTGGGTTTCGCCCGACTTGCGAGATTTGTAAAATCCACCGATTGGCAGAACATCTG